>JAAYFO010000098.1 GCA_012728215.1 Spirochaetales bacterium
CTCAGTCACCGTACTCCCAAATGACCATGAATCCGGATTCAGCCCCAATGTATTCCATTTATCTGAGTTCCAGCGATATGCCTTCTGGTATGGATAATCATTGGCATCATAGCTGTTCTGCAATGAAAAAGCTTCCCCTATCGAGTCATCGACCATAGGCGCTGTTCTGATGACAGTTCCATCATATGAGGAGTCCAGGGCATTGACCTTGAAATAGTAAGGATACTTGCTTCCAGGATTATCAGGCTTGCTGACATCAACTGCAAATATGAAATTTCCATCCTTGTAATAATATGTTCCTTCAAAGCTTTCAGTCTGAAAATCCTTGGTGAACGTCTTTTGCTTTCCGCCATCAATTCCAACCGTGACCTCCAGTTCGTATCCGAATCCAGTCTGCAATCCTTGATAAGTCAGGTATGTTCGACCATCCTTCACCAAAAGTCCATCGAAAATTGGGAATGTGACCGTTCCATCATTTGCAGTCAGCTTTGCATCATAACTCACATAGGACGGATCGCTTGTAAATGAAATTGTGATGGAAGAATCGGTCAGAGAATCAATTATTGCGTCAACCGGCTTCTGTACTCTCAACACATTGCTGAATCTGGAATACTCGCTTTTCGAAAAACCTGTTCTTGGCTTGGATAACGCTACCAGAAAATCACCATCTGACAGTCCCGAAAGAGAAGAATATGTGAATTCATTTGCATTATCAGATGAACGGTCGGCATTGAATTTCTTCACCTCTGTGAAAGTTCCATCATTGTCAAGTCTGTACAGCCATGATGGAGAAATGATGAATGAGTTATTCATTTTTGCCACAATGCCATCAGCATTCTGACTAAGCACAGGCACGTTGCTCCAAACAGCCAAGGCTGTATCCAGACTTATTCCCTTCAGATCAGGTATTGTGTATGTCGTCATCCCATTTGCGATTACTGTTATCGAAACGAAACTTTCCAATGCAGGCTGATCTGTCTTGCTGACATCAACCTTGCAGGTTCCATCCTCATTGCATGTCACCAGGACTTTGATGTCTGGATTCTGGTTGCTTGCCACAAGAGACTTTGCCAGATAAGTCAGCGTAGAGGGAATAATGGCATCATTTGAGATGACAGGGTTCTTTATCTCCATGGAAAGCAAGCCAGTAGGTCTGACTGAATCGGCATATGCAGTCGTTCGGAATGATACTGGATTGGAAGCCACACTGGCGGCTGAAACACTGTTTCCCGATATCACACGGACAATATAATCCGTATTCTCTTTCAAACCTGGAATTTCTACATCAATGTATCCATTTTGGTAATGACTATATTTATTCAGAGAAAAAATTTTTATCAAGGCATCGTTTCCATCACGTAATTCCAGATGGTAATAGTCTGCATTCAAGCTTGGACGGAATTTCAAATATCCCTTTTTGGGATAAGCCTTGACTGAAAGAACAAGACTCTTTTCATTTACTTCCACTCGTTCCGCCTGACTTGGCTGAACAGTGGCGTCGCAGGCAACGATGCAGACCAGAATCAGAAAAAAATGGTTAATGATATCATTCTCATATCAGAATTTTAAGTGCAACTTGTAAAATCGTCAACAATATTTCCTCTTCTGCACAAATATCAGCAAACCGTCATGAGAAGCCCCATGACGGTTTGAAAATCAATGATAAATCTGCTAGCGAGCTAGATTTGCCTTCAGAGTCACAATTTCATCCTTGCCAAGCCCGATATCGGAAAGATAAGCTTCGGCTTTTGCCGCAAGATCTGCAGTGTTCAGATCGGCAACCCCAAATGCTGCCTTCAGCGATTTCTCGATGTTGCTTGCAGCAATGGCGTTGTACTTTTCAGTACCCTTCTCCACCCCGTAGTAGTTGAAGTAGGTCGTCATGTAGTCACTTCTTACCTGCTCGAAGGAAGCACCCATCAGGCATTCGAGAAGCGCAGAAACAAATCCTGCTCTATCCTTTCCTTCTGTACAGTGAACAGCATACACCCCTGGGTTGCTTATGAAGAATCTCATTCCCTCGGCAAGGCCCTTCTTGAAATCATCTGCCTGGAAATCGACACCGAGGTTCAGGTATATCACCTTCTGCTTCGAATAGTAGGAATCCGCAAATCCGGCATATGCAGCCGCAGAAGCCTTGTCGTCAGAAAGGTTCATGATCACCGTCACTTTTGCCTTGGCAATGGCCGCATCAGCATAGATGTTTCTTCCAATCTCAGGATTGACGGGAGAAGAGGTCCTGAAAAGTCTGTCATCACCCATTCCTGTCGTGGTCACTGGTCTGAAGTTGGCAAACTGTTCATCCGAAAGTCCTGCATAATCCGCACGGTTGTTGGTTCGTGAAAGATCATGAAGAATATACTCTGCAAGATATCCTTCCTTCTCTGCCATCTCGAATTTGATTTCAACAGGGAATGTCACACCGTCGAAAGCGGTCCAGAACCATGTCTTGTCAGCATTGGTCGTCTTGGTGGCCAATCCATATGCCTTGGCAAAGTTGCCCATATTTATAGCCATCGAAAGATAGCCGGTAGGCTGTCCATTCTCTCCCAGAGGAGCAATTATGGCGGCAGTGCCCTGATCCACATAGGAATAAGTCGGGATAACCGGCATTACCAGATCATTGTCAAGGAATTTGACACGAACCATGTCTCCTTCGGCGAATCCGAGCTTCATGAAATCCGAAACCTTGATATCCATGTAGACATTGCCGTACTTTGTGAACCAGATGTCGCTGTCAAGACCGCCTATTGTGATCTTTCCAGTTTTCTTATCCTGCTCCAGCAAGACAGTCATTCGCCCCTGGGGCGTGGCATACTTTTCGGATATCACGCCGTTCAGCTGGGAAGTGATGTAATCCATCACAGCTTCATCAAGAGCCAATCCGGTATCAAATGCATTCGCTGCATCGGCAAATGCATGATATGTATCGCCACCAGCAGCAACAAAGTTGTTCGTGATCACCGCATATGTGGCATTGGGATCGAATGGCTTGCCATTCACACTCTCGATCTTCACACGATTGATCGTCTTAGGACCGAAATATGTGGAAGCTGGATATGTGGCGTCAGCCTTGTCATATGCCTTTGTGGTATCGACTGTGATCTTCATTCCCTTAGTCTGGGGGAATCCTCCAATCGAAATCGGAGTGCAGAAGGTGGAAGCTTCCAAGGCCTCGAGAAGCTGACTTCCCTTGACATATACCACGGCAATGGTATTTCCAAACGGAAGAACTGTATTGACATCCTTTCTGGATACGCTTCCAGCATGAATCCAAGCACGGATTCCGCCACCGTTGGTGATTGCCACAACATGGTCATCAGCAACTTCGAGGCTTCCAGGATTCTTCATCAACGTCCAAACCATGGCATCGGTGATAAGATCTCCAAGATTCGTTTCCTGTGTCCTGTTTCCAGGTTCCTTGTCACCGCAGAGCTCAACAAGATTCTGCGCAAACACCTTTCCGTATTCACCGTTTATCCTGTCCATGATCTCCTGAGCGTAGGATGACACCAGAGGATCCGCAGCAACGTCCTGAACCTTCTCACCTGCTTCATTCTTATGAGAAACAGGCTGCAGATAATGGTTCTCGACCTTCATCGCATAGTTGTCGATGATTATCACACCAATGTTGGCAAATGCCGTTCCAGTGGACTGAATAGGCTCGCCGTCCGGACCTTCAAACATGACAGTGTGGGAATGACCGTCGATGACGAAATCCAGTCCCTTGGTATTGGCATAGAGTTCAAGCGAACGGTTAGGCACTGAGCTCTCGTCCACTCCAAGATGGGATAGGCATACGATGAAGTCCGCCTTATCGTGAAGTTCATCAATCTGTGCCTGTGCACAGCTGTACAGCTCCTTGCCCATCGGGAATGAAAGCCCCTTGATCAAGGCTGGATTGGCCTTTGTCTGAACTTCAGGTGTATCCAACCCCAAAAAAGCAATCTTCTTTCCATCTCTGTTCGTATAAATCCAGTATGGCTCATAGATTGTTTTTTCACCTTCGAAGATATTTGCACATACAATCTGGAAATCAGCCTTCGCCAAATTTTCCTTCATCACGGCATATCCATAATCGAATTCATGATTTCCAAGTCCTGCAACATCATATCCGACAGCATTCATCATGGTCACGGAATCGAGACCTTGGGATGCGCTGACATATGTTGTTCCCTGAAAGAAATCACCGGCATCGACAATAAGGACTTCAGCACCTTCAGCCTCAAAATCCTTTGCCAATTGTGCCATGTTGGCATAACCAGCTATGGCACCATGCACATCATTTGAATGCAGAATGACTGTCTTGCCGAAGTATTTTCCGAGAACAGCCTGGCTTTCCATCGCAGCTTGAGCGAACAGGCTCTGTGCTCCGAATGCCATGATTGCAAGAACAGCGATCATGACTACCAAGAACCTTTTGAATGTCTTTTTCACAATATTCCTCCTGAATAGTATCCTAATCATATCACTCTTTTCCAATCAATACAGCAATTTTTCTTCTGGTGAATAGAAGCCGATCGACGGCAAATCAGAAAAGCCGCTGACTGACGATCACCAAACCATTGATTCCAATAAAAATATAGATGATACGCTTGAGAACTGTGGAATTAATCCTGCTGACTGCCTTGCAACCAAGAATTGTTCCGATTATCGCTCCAAAGGAACTCACCAATGCATAGAGAAAGGCACTGGTCGTCGCCTGGCCTGAAGCAAGGCGGACAGATATGCTCATTAGATTCGTCGCGAGAAAGAAGAACTGGGTTGTAGCCAGGTATTCAGTCTTGTCATCAAGTGCAGGAGCAAGATATAGAATCGCAGGCGGTCCTCCCATGCTGAACAGACCATTGGCAATTCCTGACAAGCTTCCGGTTATGACACTGAGAATCGGAGTTGGTCGAAAATGGATATTGGGAGCGATGAATGAAAAGAAGATCGAGAGACCGATAAAAATAAACCCAAGCAGCGTTTTCAAAGTAGATGATTCCATTCCACCTGCAAGAAACGACGATACGCCTGTAAGAATCAGAGCAGGAATAAGAAGCGGAACACAAATTCTCCACTGGATATGCCTATAGCAACGAAACAGTATTGCCGAAGACATCACAAGACATGTCAGCTGGCATATGATGATGGATTGATCTGCAGGAAGAAGCAAAGGGAAAATGTTCATCATGACAATTGCCGAGCCAAATCCAGTTCCAGACTGAATAAATGCACCAGCAAGACCTCCAAGCACCAGATAAAGATAAATCACAACACCACTCCTTCATTCACGTCGCTTGAGTTTCCAATGATACATGACACCAGATGAAATGAAAAGGGGAATGCCAAGCAGCCATGGCCCCCGCGAGCAGTAATGTAAAATGTCCACTTGAAAACAACCAGAAGGAAAAGAGAAATATGAAGTCCCATGATTCCTGTGCTACTATTGGTTTCTCAATAAATCATAGACACACGGAGGAAAACATGGGACGCAAGCATCTTAC
>JAAYFO010000099.1 GCA_012728215.1 Spirochaetales bacterium
CTCTGCATGGTGTTCAAGAAGGTCCATCCAGTAGTCTGGATAGCCGCTGGTGCAGTAGGCGGGCTGATTTTGCTGTGATAATTGTTCAGTTCATTTCGTTGGCCGCTTTTGAATAGAAGATTGCTGTCCTGATGAATTCTTCCTCCATAGGGGTGAGAAGTTTCTGCTTGTGAGTGATGATGTAGTTCTTTCGCTGGAAGGACTCGTCTTCAAATTCCTTTGTCAATAATCGACCTGACTTGATTTCTGAAGCTATCAGTTGTTCTGGAAGGATCGCTACTCCAAGGCCTTCTTTCACGGCCTTGATTATCGCCTGAGTGCTGGTGCTTTCCCAACTAGGGCTGATGGATAATCCATGGAGCTCGAATGCACTGTCTATCAAGGACCTTCCTGCGCTTCCTTTTTCGCGTGCGAGAAAAGGAAAGGATGACAATTGGCTTAAGCTAATATGTTTGCATCCTGCAAGCTCGTGGCCTGGACTCATGATCAGGCAGAGCCTGTCAGTTGCAAGGTAAGTCGGGACTATCTTTTCTGAAATCAGATTCCCTTCAACAAGTGCTATGTCAATCGTGTTTTCGAGGATTCCCTGCTGAATTGTCTCGTTATTTGAAATGACGACCTGGATGTTCAGCTTTGGATTCAAGTCCTTAAATCGCTTCACAAGTCCTGGCAGAAGAAAGTTTCCAATGGTGATTGTAGCTCCGATTCTGATTCTTCCTTCGCAGTTCCAATTGCTCATCTTTTCCTCAGCGGCATGGAAGGCCTCAAGAATGTGAATGGCATGGGAGTATAGTTCTCTTCCTCCCTCCGTGCTTACAAGCCTGTGATTGATCCGCTCGAACAGGCTGATGTTCAGATATGATTCCAGTTCCTTGATGGATCGGCTCACTGCAGGTTGAGCCATGTTCAGCAGCTCTGCGGCTCTGGTTATGTTCATCTGCTGATAGACGATGACGAAGATTTGAAGCAGTTTTATGGTCATGTGCATTCCTTATAACAAATTTGTTATCAACTATATTTAATAATATTATTTCACACTTCTTCAAACAAGTGGTATGCTCATTGATAATGGAAAAAAGAAAAGAAAATGTTCATGTGAATCTCAAGACTGTCGGACAGCTGTTCTTCAACATGCTGTATATCAGTGCGTTCACCTTCGGCGGTGGTTTTGTGATTGTCACATTCATGAAGAAGATCTTCGTAGACAGGCTCCACTGGCTTGAGGAGGAGGAAATGCTGGACATGACAGCACTGGCTCAGTCTTCTCCTGGCGCGATTGCGGTCAATGCGGCGATTCTGGTTGGGTGGAAGGTAGGAGGTGCTGTTGGAATGGCAGTGGCCGTGCTTGGGACAATAATTCCTCCATTGGTCATTCTTTCGGTGCTTTCATTCTTCTATGGCGCATTTGCAGCAAACCGATACGTCAAATTGGTTCTGATGGGAATGCAGGCCGGAGTAGCTGCTGTGATACTCGATGTCGTCTGCTCCATGGGCCTGAAGCTTGTCAAGCAGAGAAACCTCCTCTTCATTGCTGTAATGTGCCTGGCCTTCGTGGCAGTGTTCTTCTTCAAGGTTAACGTTGTTGTAATAATTCTTTCGGCTGTGCTGATTGGGATTCTAGTTGAAATGCTCAATCACAGAAAGGCGGTATCCAGATGATCTATCTCAAGCTCTTTCTAAGCTTTCTTCAAGTAGGTCTTTTCAGCATAGGTGGAGGATATGCAGCTCTTCCACTCATTCAGGCCCAAGTCGTGGATCTCAATCCTTGGCTGTCTCTTGGTGAGTTCACTGA
>JAAYFO010000100.1 GCA_012728215.1 Spirochaetales bacterium
CAATGATTATCAAAGGTATTGCCCTGATCAGTACTTCACAGACTGTTCTGTAATTCTGGAATGGACTGGAAATGATGATCCAGTAAGTCTTCATCACGTTCCCACCCACTGCCAGGATTATCACTGATCCGAGGGCAAGGGCTGAGAGAACTGCAAGCGCCACTACTATTATCTTGTACCATAACTTATATGCTTTGTTCATTTTTCACCCCCGCCATCAGTATTCCAAGTGTTCTTCTTGTTGCCTCTTCTCTGGGCAGGACTTTCTGAATCTGTCCCTTGAATATGACTGCTATGCGGTCTGACAGATTCATCAGTTCATCCAGTTCCTCGCTGATCAGGAGGATTCCGATTCCACTCTTTCTTAGTTCCAGAAGCTTTCTGTGAATGAATTCCGCCGCTCCCAGATCCAGACCTCTGATAGGGTAGACACAGACCAGGAACTTAGGATTCCGGTTTATCTCTCTTGCAAGAATGACCTTCTGTATGTTTCCACCGGAGAGTGATCCAGCTGAAGTGTTTATCCCCGGACACCTGATATCGAATTTCTCACGAAGCTCCTCGCTGTAGCTTGAAATGAACTTCTGCTTGAGAAACCTGTTGGAGGCGAACTTCGGATCATCGCTGTCCTTGAGAATTATGTTTTCCTTTATCGACATGGATGGAACAATTCCCTCGGTGTTTCTTTCTTCCGGAATGTATCCCATGCCCATGTTTATGACATGGTGAGGGGAATGGTTGTTTATCGCCTTTCCCAGGAACTCAATCGTTCCGCTTTCAGTCTTTCTAAGCCCGTTTATTGATTCGGCCAGTTCTCTCTGACCATTTCCTGAAACTCCAGCTATGCCAAGAATCTCGCCGTTTCTGACTTCAAGATTCAAGTGGTTCAATGCAAAAAATCCACGGTCGCTTCTCACACAAAGATCCTTGATGACAAGTGCACTGTCTCCGGTGCAAGGAGGTTCGGTGTTTTCAGGCAGTTTCACCTCATGCCCTGTCATCAATGCTGCAATGTCGCTGGTGCTGTGATCGGCAGTGTTTCCTTGGAATACAATTGCGCCATGGCGAAGAATTGCCACCTTGTTTGATAAATCAGCCACTTCCTGAAGCTTGTGGCTGATGAATATTATGCTGAGTTCCTTGGACATCCTCTTGAGAAGGACAATCAGCTCGTCGGTCTCCTGTGGGGTCAGTGCCGAAGTCGGTTCGTCGAGAATCAGAAATCTAGCTCCAAGGCAAAGAGTCTTGACCAGTTCCACTCTCTGCTGTTCTCCGACTGACAACTGCCAGATGAATGCATCCGGATCCACAGCCAGTCCATACTTCTGTGAGACAGAGGCAATCCTTTCACGGACTAGTGCAGTATCCACTTTTGTCTTCTTCCAGGATTCCTTCATGCCAAGTGCAATGTTTTCCAGTACGGTCATGTTTGCAACAAGCATGTATTGCTGATGAACCATTCCAATTCCACATGCAAAGGCATCGTTCGGCGTACGGAAACGGACCTCTTGGTCATTAATGAATATTCGTCCTTCATCAGGTTGGTACAGTCCCATGATGATGTTCATGAGTGTGGTCTTTCCTGCTCCGTTTTCTCCGACAAGAGCCAGAACCTCGCCCTTGTCGATCTGCAATGATACATTATCGCAGGCCAGCACTCCTGGAAATCGTTTTGTAATATGTTCAAGTCTGAGACTTGTTATCTGTTCGGATGGGTTGTTCATTGAGCCAATTTCCCCTGATCAATTTGCCTTTGCCCAATTCCAAAGGAATGACAATAGCTTTGTTGCGTTCTGCGCCCAGTCAAATGTGATTCTTGGACTAAAAAAGAGCTGTCCCCTCAATTTCGAATGATCGAATTGAGGAAACAGCCCATGCTATCTCAATCAGAGCTTGGAATAGTCGACTGCCTTGTAGTCAGCATGGAGGCCGGCTGTAGCTGTCATGTTCTTCAGCTCGTTTTCAACTGCTGTCCTGATTTCAGGAGTGATCTTGTCAGCTCTCTGGGCATCGTTGAAACCAAACACAAATCCACCATTGTTGAAGTTCATTGGAATGCATGCTCCGCCCTTGATTCCAGCATCAAGCTTCTCAATAAGACCGATGATGACAGCCTTGTAGTTGTATGAGGAAGCGGCAATGCACTTGTAGCCTTCGGCAATATTCAGCTGAGCCAGATCCTGTCCAACCCACCATATGTCCTTGTCCTTGTAGTCTGCAACTGCACGGAGTGCTCCAAGAGCCTGCTGTGAAGATCCGGTAAGCACGTCTGCGCCGTTCTCGATGTTGGAATGTGCGAACTCGCCACTCTTGACTGTGTCTGAGAATGAACCGATATGTCCAACAAGAATCTTGCAGGCAGGGTTGACCTTCTGGACACCAAGCACGAAGCCTCTGTTGTATCTGGCTGCGTCACCACCATCTACAGGACCAATGAGTCCGACGATGTTTGTCTTGGTTGTCATTCCTGCAATCAGTCCTGACAGATATCCAGTCTCTTCGGATTCAGGCATGTATGTGAAAACATTGTTTCCAACTATATCTGACGATGTTCCGAATGCAAAGGAAATGTCTGGGAACTCTGCTGCGGCATCAATGATTGTGTTCTTGTACTGAGCACCATGGCATATTATCAGATCATATCCGAGGTTTGCATACTGGCGAACTGCTGAGCCGGCATCAACTGGCTTGGTGTTCTCGACCTTTGCATATTCGATTCTTCCAGGAAGCTCCTGCATTGCAGCCATGATGCCGTCGTGCATTGCCTGGCACCATCCCTTGTCGTCGACTGTATTCTCGACTATGAGCGCGATTTTGACAGCATCTGTCTTCTTTGCTTCTTCCTGCCCTGCTGCAAATATTGTTCCAATCGCGAGAGCAGCGATAAGAATCAATGTGATTGTTCTTTTCATTTCAATCAATCTCCTTCAGTAGTTAGATCGTGCGAATGCACATCTAGATTATAAATTGCTATTTAGGGCATGTCAAAGGAAAAAAACAAAATGCAACAAAATCGCGAGCGCGAGCAGTAATGTAAAATGTCCACTTGAAAACAACCAGAAGGAGGAGAGAAATATGAAGTCCCATGATTCCTGTGCTACTATTGGTTTCACAACAAATCATAGAGATACAGAGGAAAACATGGGACGCAAGCATCTTACACTGAAACAGCATTGCAGGGG
>JAAYFO010000009.1 GCA_012728215.1 Spirochaetales bacterium
CTTCTTCAAACCGGTGATTTCCTTCACTGTCTCGCCAGTCTTCATATCTTCGTTGAGCTTCTCTGTCCAGTAACCGGAAGGATCGTAATCGGACCAGCAGCTGACGACTTCGCCCTTTGCCAGATAATAGAAGAATGTGTCCTTGTCTCCAGCGGCGACGGCCTTGTCCACTTCAGCAAGATCCTCTGCAGGAAGTCCGCAGTATTCCTTGACATAAGTAACCCAGTCAACTCCCCATGGGGAAGCTTCGAATCTAGGATCATCCCAGAACAGTGAGTGAAGTTCATCCTTCATGTATGTGATGTAATCTTCCATTGAGATTGTATCGATAGTATACTTCTCTGCAACCTTTGCTTCGACCTTTGCGATGTTTGGGTTGTCATAGTAGTATTCCTTGATACCTTCGATATCCTCAGTTGTGAGAGTGATAGGTCCGGTATATGAAGGGTCGCATACAAGATAGAAGCTGTAGATGAAATCATCTATTGTCACAGGTTCGCCATCGGAGAAGTACATTCCCTCTTTGCAAGTCACTGTGTACAGAACACCACCATCGGCGGTATTCTCAGCTCTGATCGATCCACCCCAGTCAATAGGCTCATTATATCCATTGACACGCTGTGGTGCGACAAAGATCTGCTCCATGATCTGCTGGTCATAGGCGCTCTCTGCCAGAATTGGGTTCCACTTCTCCTCGAAGTCAGCTGGAACGGCAACGACGAGTGTCTTGTCAGCCTGCTTTGGGGTGACTGGTTTCTTCTCAGGCTCTGCTACTGGAGCAGGTGTTGCGGTAGCCGTGGTAGGTGCAGGACTTGCTGCTTCTTGTTTCTTTCCACAAGAAACAAGAACTACCATGGACAAAAGAACGCAGAGCATGAAAGTCATAAATTTCTTCATTTTTTCCTCCTAGAACAAATGTACATGTCTGGGAAATGCCCAGACCTCATATCAAAAGTTTCATGTAATTCTATATTACAGAACTCCATTAAAGCAAGTATTAATTGGATTTAAAGAAAATTTCAACTGTAAGTTGAATAAAACATACATAAATATCTAAAAAACATCATATTTTTGGTTTCATATGCACAAAATGGCTTCGCTGAATCGAAGCTCCTGCTTCTGAACGCCATCACTGACGAAATCCATTCGGATTCTTCTGCTGCCAGTTCCAGCCATCTCGACACATGTCATCCAGTGTCTTCTCTGTTTTGAACCCAAGGATTCTTTCAGCCTTCTTTGTGTCACTGTACACAGTCGGAAGGTCACCAGGCCTTCGGCTTACGATCTTGTACGGAATCGGCTTTTCACAGGCCTTGGAAAATGATTCCACCATTTCCAGAACACTGCAGGGCTTGCCTGTTCCCAGATTGAATACCTCGCATCCTTTGTTATGCGTTGCATATTCCACAGCAAGAACATGCCCCTTTGCCAGATCCATCACATGAATATAGTCACGCACCCCGGTTCCGTCCGGCGTAGGGTAGTCATCACCATAGACCGAAAGACAAGCAAGCTTTCCAATGGCTACCTGACTGATGTACGGCATGAGATTGTTTGGGATCCCCTGAGGATCTTCACCAATCAATCCGCTTGAATGCGCCCCAACTGGATTGAAATAGCGGAGCAGCACTATCGAGAGCTCCAAATCAGCCTTGGAAATGTCACGAAGCATGACTTCCTGCATGTACTTAGTCCATCCATAGGGATTAGTGCAGCTTCCAGTACGGCTTGTTTCCTCACATAACGGCATCTCGTTGTCGCCACTGTAAACCGTGGCACTGGAAGAGAAGACGA
This sequence comes from Spirochaetales bacterium, assembly GCA_012728215.1. Taxonomy (GTDB): domain Bacteria; phylum Spirochaetota; class Spirochaetia; order Sphaerochaetales; family Sphaerochaetaceae; genus JAAYFO01. Next base: position 1,795 of record JAAYFO010000009.1, read on the forward strand.
AATTCCTGACATTGCTCTGCTTCATCACAGCAAGAAGATTCAAAGTAGATTCGAGGTTGTTTCGGTAATACTCCAAAGGCTTGGCAACGCTTTCCCCAACAGCCTTGAGCCCTGCAAAATGGATTACGCAGTCAATGCTGTTCTCTGAGAAAATTCTGATCATATCATCATAGCTGCAGACATCAGCCTTGTAGAAAGAAAGATTCTTCCCAGTAATCTGCATTACCCTGTCCAACGACTCAAGATGGCTGTTTATCAGATTGTCCACGACAATCACTTCATAACCTTTGTTCAGAAGCTCCACGCAAGTGTGAGATCCAATGAACCCTGCACCACCAGTAATCAAAATACTCATCGCAACCCTCCTGGCTACTTAATTTCCAATCAAGAAATCAAGAACATTCATTGCCACCGATTCATCCTGCCTGAACAACTCAGTATAGCCACATTGGGTACAGGAAATAGTAACGAACCTCTTGTTCTGAATATCAAAGAGCTTTGAAAAATTGCCCCCTGCAGTCTGAATCTTATCTTCAATGTAGTGCATGTTACCGCATTTCGGACAAACATATTGCTTTCTATCCATGATCGATATTCTCCTTTCAGGAAATTATTCCAAGCAACGACTTGCTATGTTCGCTTCTTCGAAGCTGACGGTTGTTCATCATCTGGACATTTGCAATGCTCCGTCCTCCGAAGAACTGCCGCAGCGCATTATCCGATTCCTCAGTACCTGTCGCATCAGGAAAAAGATAGAACCCATGAAATGTGTCGTTCATTTCCAAAAGCTTCACAGGAGTATCCGCAGATTCAAGAGCCTGTGCAAATATTCTTCCGTCATCACTCAAGATATCGTTATCGGCGATGATTATCAATGTGGCGGGAAGTCTCGAAAGGTCCTTTGAAAGCATAGGCGAAAAGCGAGGATCCAGAATATCCTTAGGCTCTCTCTGGTAATTGTTGATAAGCGAAGTCATCACCTTTGCCGTAAGAACAGGGCCTTCTGCAAACTCCTCGTAGCTCTTTGTGCGCATTCTGCAATCAGTGACAGGGCACAGCAGAGCCATGCCGGCCAGATCAGGACCCTTGCTGTCACGAGCCATCTTCGCAACTCCTATTGCAAGATTGCCACCGGCGCAGTCACCCATGAGAAATATCTTGTCAGGATCCACACCCCAATATCTGGCACCTCTCTCCGCCCAGACCAGAGTGGCATAGCAATCCTCAAGTCCTGTCGGAAACTTGAACCCCGGAGCCAGCCTGTAATCCACGCTGAGAACCGAAGCTCCCGTTATACTGCAGACATGGTTGCAGAACGCATTATATACATCCATGTTTCCAAAAGCCCAACCGCCGCCATGAAAATAGACAATAAGGGATTTCAATCCCCCTCCGGTATTGTTCATGAGCTTTTCGAAAAAATATCCGGTCACAGCACCACCGTCAACCGGGATGATGAATGTCCTGCTGATTACATTCTTATCCTGACGGTGTGATATACTTCTAAACATCTTGTTATCTAGCAAAGGCATACGATTGTATTCCTCAATCTGTTCAGGAGTCTTGACATCAGCCAGACAGTTAACTCCCGCCTTTTCATATAATCTGAGAACCTTATTTGTTCTTCTTGAGAAATTCAAATCATCCACACTGGCATACTACTATTGTTACAAGGATATTTCAAGAAGTGAATAAAAAACCAGATGATGTATATCAATCTTCCAAGTCAAAGACTCAGAACACTCTGACCTGACAGCTTTTCATGATACGCAGAGCGGCATCAGTATCAGATTTGTCAGCAGATCCAGTCGCCTTGGAATCCACGGACAGGACAGCTTCGGGAATTGCACCCTTTGCAATCAGGACATTGGAAACAACGCAGATATTTGAAACCAGACCACAGAATTCAACATCATCATACCCTTTTTCAGCAAGCAGCCTTCCAAGCTCGATGGACCCGAACTGTTTCTTTTCCAAGAAAACCGCACCGTGCACTCTTGCCTTTTCCGCTTCTTTTCCGGTCTCCCCGAAAATCCTCCATCCTTCAGTGCCTTTCAGACAATGAGGAACTGCAAGCATCCTTCCTTCAAAGGTCTCCAGATAATCTTTTTCATGAGTATCCAAGGTGAAGATCACATCTGTTCCATCAGTCATCGCCTTCCTAACCTTTGAAGCTATCAAAGGGTCAAGCCCTGAAGCTTCCGGAAATCCAAGTGAACCATTGACAAAATCATTCTGAAAATCAACGACAACCAAAGCTTTCTTCATTTTTACACACCTCAATATAAATCAGCTATCATATCCTTGCATAACACCTGACAGGGTTCTTGCCGCCTTAAGGTTCCTAAGTTCAGGCACCTGTCCCAGAAGCAGGCCGACAGATTCCTCGGTGATACCCATCTTGTTCTGCCTATTGGCCGAATAATAGCAGTACCAGCAGTTTTCGGAAGCCTTGTATCTCACATCACAGGCCATGATATACCCACTTGCCCAGCCGGATTCCGGAGGAAAAAGCACCGGCTTGTCAGAGTTGCGCTTCCATTTCAGACCATCATCGGAATCGAGAATGAACATTGCTGTCTTGGAACGCCCTTCCTCGGCATCCCAGAATGCACTGCACTGGAATGCACGGAAACTCGTCCTTCCCTGAAGAACCCTCATGCTTCCAACTCCCAGATTCATAAACGGATCATCAGGAACCGGAGCAAGTAGAGGTCCTTTCTCCGAAGGTCTGTACAGTCCGTCTATGGAAGAAGACTCGGCGTATGAAAAATACCTTGAGACCTTTTGAAAAGTATCTGGAAGATGAACATGGGAGACACCAAAGTAAAGTCTGTAATTATTGCCGACCTTGAAAAGCTGGGGACGTGATATTCGTGGAGATCTGTTGTAATCCGCAGAGTAGCTTACACTCCTGCTGTCGAGGAGAATCCTCGGCCTGCTCCAGGTTGCAAGATCAGTGGAGGAGCAGATTTCTATCCTGCTGGAATCGTCATCCTTCTCATTGTCACGATACGAATGCTTCTGCCCGACAAGTGGAATCTTTCTGTCATGCTTTTCATAAAGAAGATAATAGACGTTATTCTCCACATATATATAAGGTGAATGGGAACGGACCTCTATCATGTTCTTTGGTTCCCATGCTATCCCGGAGTCGCTTACATAATGATGAAGACCCAGCCAGCTATGAACAAACAAATGCCATTTCTTGTCCACAGCCTCCTCTGGAAGAAGAACCTGAGGATCGCAAAAGGCCGGAATGATGAATTCCTTGGACAGAAGAGGTTCGTCATTGAATGGAAACCATGAAATTTTCTCGAGTTTCTCGACAGGCTGCATCTTTGCCTCCTGCTAGCCTTTTACGGAAGGAGAACCCATATCATCCTGACGAGGCGGCCTTCTCTTGCGGTTGAATATTGGAGCGAGATTGTCTTCAAGATTGAATTTTTTGGAGAGCAGCTTCAGGATGAAGTTATAAAGCAGCCAGCTCAGCACCACAGGCAGAATGAAACACAGAGCGAAAAGAGCAATCGGCATCCCTATTCCAGCATCAGCGGACGTAGGTGAAAACAGCTTCTCGAATATCACCAATCCAAGTATCGCAAACCCTATCACAAACAGCAGATTAACCACTGTAGCGACAATCATGAAAATCGCTGTATTAGCCTTCTTGTTCATATTTCCCTCTCTTATTCACAAATAACATTGATTCAATTCTTCTCTTTTGATGAATCATTGTGCGTCTCTTTCTTCTCAAACAGAATCGACAATGCCAGAAGAATGACAAAAACCACGACACAACTGTCACTGACGTTGAAAGTAGGCCATCGTTCCAGACCAAGGAAGCCATAGAAGTCTATGCTTATGAAATCCACCACACCTTCGTCAAACCTGAAGATTCTATCCACTAATGTTCCAAGTCCTCCGCCAAGCACTCCTGCAGCGAACCACCTCTGCACCCCGTTCAGGATGTTTCTGGAAGACAAGATCGCCCATAGGACGACTGCCATCACAAGCAACGGAAGCAGTATCAGAACCATAATCCGCATCACCACGCTGCTATCGGCTCCAATGGAGAAAGCGGCACCCTTGTTCCTGACATGGACCAACCATATGAAATCTCCCAGGAATCTCTTGTAGATGACTCCAACAGGCATTCTTGCAATGACTATCGCCTTGGTTATCTGATCGGCAATCAGAAGTCCGAACGTAAGCAGAAGCGGCATCAGCCTTGATTTCAGATTGGAAACAGTTCTTGTTGACATAGGAACAATATACTACAGTCCGGTGGGAACATCAACAAAACATGTATCCAGTCCCATCTTTCCAACATCACCCAAAAGCGCCTTCACGCCAAATGTCTCGGTATCATAATGCCCAAGACAGAGCATGTTCATTCCATTTTCCTCACAATCATGATACACCTGATGGCTTGGCTCGCCGGTGATGAACAGATCAAGGTTCTCATCCATAGCACAGATCACATCCGTCGCCGCACTGCCAGACACTATGCCAACTGTACGGCAGAGTTTCCTTCCGAACTCAAGCTTGGCATTTGCAGTTCTGTTCAGCATCTTGCAAACCTGATCTACCGACAGGCTTTTGGGGAGGACACCCTTGCATCCAATCATCTTGCCGTGATATGAGGAAAATGGTTCAACGTCCCAAAGTCCCAAGGCAGAAGCCATCTGCACATTGTTTCCTAGCAGAGGATGGGCATCAAGAGGAAGATGACAGGCATACAATGCCAGTCCATGCTCAACTAGAAAACTGATTCTCTGATAATGCATCCCAGTAACTGCGACAGGTCTGCCCCAGAAAAGCCCATGATGGACTACAAGCAACTGAGCTCCGCAATCCACCGCCTTCTTGAAACTTTCCATGCAGGCATCAACGGCAAAAGCGACTCTTCTAACGTCAGAATCCACATCACCGACCTGAAGTCCGTTCAATGAGACATCTGCGGAAACGAAATCCTTGACATTCAGAAGGTCATCCAGATAATCAACAAGCTTTTTTAATTCCATGGCTTATCTTATCAGAGTTGACACTATTTGTTCCACCTCCTAATATTCAAAACATGGACAAGAATGAAGTGAAAAGCGACCAGCTGGAATTCTCATATGATACAGCAGTCTTCAGTGCGCATCGTGCATCAGCGGCACTCACCAACAAGTTCATCGGTCAGCCACGCGCCATCGATGCATTGAAGATGGGAATGAGTCTAATGGCCAGGAACTACAACATATTCCTTTCAGGCGATCCGGGAAGCGGCAGACACGAAGCAGTCCGCCATGTGGCTGCATCACTTACCCCACCCAAGAGCGGCAGCATGCACGACATTGCATTCGCATACAACTTTCACAAGCCTCAGTCACCACTTACCCTTGTCCTTCCTGCAGGAACTGGATCACGGGTCACCCGACAGATGAACCTGGCAGGTCAGATGATCAAGGAAAGCCGGATCGAAGAAGCACAGAAGATCATCATGGATGAAATCAGGCTCTCCACTTCCCCCGACCTCTCCGCTTTTCTGAAATCTGCGGTTGCGAGACTCGAGCATGGAAGCGTATCCCGTCAGGACAGTGACATGTTCAGACTGAACCTCGTATCGGACAAATCGATTCAGACCTCCCGTCCGTTGATATTCGAATCCCACCCGACTCACGCCAACCTGTTTGGACAGTTTTCGGAGACAAGTCCTCTAGTTCATCTTTCGCTGAGTCCAGGGTCGGTGATCGACGCCTGTGATGGCTTTCTAATCATCGATGCGGAGCAGCTTCTCGCCCAAGGCGGATTGTGGGACAACCTCAAGCGATTTCTGGATTTCGGAACTCTTCTGGTCAACAGAAGCATCTCCAATCAGGATGGATTCATCATCAAGCCCACGCCAATCAATGCTCCGATGAAAGTCATTCTCATCGGCACGGATGCAATATACGACAAGCTTTGCGACACGGATGAGAGCTTTCTCGACCTGTTCAATGTTTCTGCCGAATTTGATTTTTCAATGCCTGCCAATGACGACAACATCATCGCAACTACCGGCTACATAGACCGAACAGTCAGGGATTCATATCTCCTTCCAGTCTGTGATGATGGAATTGCCCGACTTCTTTTCTACAGCTCGTGGTATGCGGAACAGAGGAATGAACTGACGACAAAACTGTCATTTCTGAGCGATCTCGTCCACGAGGCGAACTATTGGGCAAGAGAGGCATCCCTTTCCAACATCACTGCAGAATTGATTGACAAGGCAGTGTCCATGCGAAACTACATGAACAGCCTCACTGAAACAAAGATCAACGAGGAAATATCAAATGGAGAAATGATCATCTCTCTCTCCGGTTCCAAATCCGGTGTCATAAACGGACTTGCCATAATGGACAGGGGAAATGCATCGTTCGGAACCCCGACGGTGATTTCAGTCTCTGTCGCACCAGGTACTGAAGGAATAGTGAACATCGAACATGAAGCAGGGCTGTCAGGAGAAATCCATGACAAGGGGCTTCTGATTCTGGAAGGATACCTTCGCAAGCATTATGCCCGGAACTTTCCACTCTCAATGTATGCAGGAATATGCTTTGAGCAGTCATATGCCGAGGTCGATGGGGACAGTGCCTCTTCTGCAGAATTGTTCGCTCTTCTTTCCGCCATCGGCGACATTCCTCTCCGCCAGGAGATTGCAGTCACTGGTTCGGTGAATCAGCTTGGAGACATCCAGCCGGTAGGCGGAATAAACGAGAAGATCTATGGCTTCTACAAGATCTGCCGAATCACAGGACTGACCGGTCGGCAAGGAGTGATCATTCCTCGCCAGAACCTCAGCTCTCTTCTTCTTCCCTCGGATATCCTTGCATCAATCAATGCAGGACGATTCCACATCTATGCCATCCAGACAATCGACGAAGGAATGGAGATACTGACGAACAGACCAAGTGGCCAGCGAAGTGCAAAGGGCACATTTCCTGCAAATACCATAAACAACATCATCGAGACTCATTTGCGCAATCTCTGCAATCTTTCCCGACCGGCTAACTGACAATTCCTTCTCTTAGCACATACGGAAACAGGGCGACATCATGCCGCCCTGTGAATTTGAACAAATAATCAAGCCTATGCCTTATCTTCAGTTCGCACCAAGCTTCTTGAGAGTATTGATCAGATAGGTCCGCTTGTTGAGCTTTGCATATTCAACAACGCTATGCCCCTGATAATCACGGTCATTGATGTCTGCACCGGCCTTGATGAGAGTTGTGACGACTCTAGCCTCAGGGTTGGTGTTGACTGCCATGATGATTGCGGTCTCTCCAAGATAGTTTCTTTCATCAAGTCTGGAGCCAGCAGCGAGAAGAGCCTCGATGACCTTTGGGTTGGTAGTCTTGTTGCAAGCCAGAAGAAGAGCGTTGGAACGGTACTTAGGCTCCTGCTCATGGATATCGGCACCTGCGGCGAGAAGAGAGTTCAGAACTGCAACCGATGGATTGTACTGAGCAGCCAGCATCAAGGGAGTCATTCCCCATTCATTCTTGCAATTCACGTCGGCACCCTTTGAAATCAGGTCCTTGATCTCCTTTGCCTTCTTTGCTTCCACAGCAGCGGCCAATAGTTTCTTATTAAGAGGATTAGTGTTTTTCGTCATTTTTTCACTCCTTACTATTTCTAGTAACAAATAAAGTTACAAGAAACAGTATTGTTAATTCTTAAATTTTTGTAAAGATGCCAACCTGTCTTTCTTACAAAAAAGACTATAATCTGAAAAGCAATTGAATACTAAAAAAAGCATCCCCACCCTGCTCTCAGGCAAGACTGGGAATGTTCTTCCTTGAAGATGAAGGCAATGATTCACATCAATTGCCGTATTTTATCTCGATGCTTCCACTTGTACTTGTAGCACTGATACCAGGCCCACTGTCATTAAGAACGAACCTTGACCCGAAGTCTTCATTGTTTACTTCAATACTGCCACTGACAGTCGAAGCCGAAATGGCTGGAGAAACAACAGCGCCGGCATCAAAGAATATCGCCCCGCTGCTCGATTCCATATGGACACTTTCAAATCTTCCGGAATCGAAGACATCCAATCTTCCGCTGCTTGAACTGACATTCAATTTGCCAGACTCAAAGTGGCCAAGTTCAATTCTTCCTGAAACCGAAGACAGCGTTGCTTCATTGGCAGTGATCGAACTTATATTCATGCTTCCACTTGCCGTAGACACCGACACTTTGCCATCACCTAGCGAATCTGCTGAAATCGAACCGGATTCACTTGAAACAGCAATCTTGTCCAGATTGTCAAATGAACCGATATCAATACGTCCAGAATTCGATCTAATGTCCAGATCATCCAGCTTCATCGATGAAGGAATCAGTACTTCAAGCCTTCGTGACTTGAGTCCGATCTTCCAGAACTGCCACCAGCGATTAACATTGTCCATGCTGATTCTGACAGTATCGCCATCGATACGTGTTCCCTTGAGCTCGTCAAACGAACGACCGGAGCCAGTTGCCCTTGCGACAATTTCAGAAACATCATCAGACACCTTTACATCAATGTTATTGTAGGTGGAATAAATCTGGATCATCGACGCCTTGCCCATCTTCAGAGTCTCTCCCTGAGCGGTTTGTCCGACCTTGACGATCCAATCTGATGGAGCAAGCCAGACAATCCAGGCTATCAGAATAATTGCCAGCAGAAATATCTTGAGCCAAATGGATTCCTTGAACTTTTTTGCCATGATTCATCACTTCTCTTCGTCGCGGAAACGCTGATCCCAGTCATTTTCCTTATCAAGAACCGACTCTTCCATCTTCTCGACTTTCTTCTTCAGTTCCTCATAACGCTTTCTCAAGGCTTCATCATCATCTTCCTCGTCATGGACTTCCTCGTATTCGTCCATTCCAGCGTAGTCTCGCTTCTGAGAGCTCTTCTGATGATCACTGTAATAATGGCTGCTTCTTTGAGAGCTTCCCCTCTGATAATTGTTGCAGTCACCATTGTCTCCTGAACTGGAAGCGTTCTCGTTTGGATTTGCAGGCAGGAATATACCCAGAATCACATAAATGATGAGGCAAGGGAAAACCGCAGTGAAAACGGCAATGAGAATCACCGCAAGTCTTACTCCTCCAACAGGGAGATCCCGCCACTGGGCGAACCCCTTGCATACACCGAAAATCTCACCGTAGTTTGATCTGTACAATCTCTTAGTTGCCATTGTTCTTCCTTTCCTTAAGTATAACATCCATATTCTCAATCCGTTGATTGAGCTTGTCCATCTCTTTCAGTATGTCCTCGCGGCTCATGCTATCCAGATTATCGGATTCACCCTTGCGTTTTGCCTTCTTCATCTCAGCAAAGCGCTTGGCTTTCTTCTTCACCACAGAGCCATCACCTCTTCCCTTCATGAGAAGCTGGTGAATATTGTTTATCACCACAAGAATGATGATAAAACTAAATATAATTACGAGTATATCCGCTGCATTCATTTTTCTTCTCCAGCTTGTCTTCTGAGTTCATCAAGTTCCTTTTCGATTTCTTCCAAATCTTCCAGGTCTTTGAACTTCTCTTCGGTAGTTCTGGATGCAGGATTGTTCACCTCATTATCGGCATTCATCCTGTCTAGTCTCTCCTCCATCTCGCGAAACCGTCTCAATGTTTCTGATTCGGTCGCTTCACGGAAGGCATCGGCGGCTTTCTGCTGTTCTCGTGACCGCTGGGCTTTCTCCAGAATGCTCTGGTACTTCAGTTTGACATTGCTAAGCTTATCTTCAAGCTTTATTATATCATTCTTGGAAAGAGCAATCAAATCTCCGTATCTCTTTTCTTCGGATTTCAGCTTTTCAAGCTCAGCTTCTGCATTCTTCTTCTC
>JAAYFO010000101.1 GCA_012728215.1 Spirochaetales bacterium
CAACAGATTCTCAGAGCTGGAATCTTTCATCACAAACAAGATAAATTCCTTCGTCGAGCTTCCAAGTGATTTTTCGCTTCTTGGTGAATTCAACATCAACTGGATCAACCTTCTTCTCTCCACGCTCACTTCAGTTTCTTCAATGGCAATCACCATTGTGTCACGTGGCATCCTGGTTGTGATCTTCGTTGTTTTTCTGCTTCTAGAGCGAGACACAATAATTCCAAAGATCGTTGAATTTGCAAACGACAAGGATTCAATGGCGGTCGACCAGCTGTTTCTTCGCATTAACCGGCAGATATCAAAGTATCTCCTGCTGAAATCGTTCATCAGTGCAATCACAGGAGTTGCATTCTTTTTCTGCACCAAGGCAGTGGGACTGGAATTCTCATTGCTTTGCGGAGTTCTGGCCTTTGTTCTGAACTTCATTCCGACAATTGGAAGCATATTCATTTCCATCCTTACAGTGCTGATCGCTGTTCTGCAGTTCTTCCCACACTGGTCTCCGATTCTTTTCGTCGCATTCGGGACGATTATCATCGAAGGAGTTCTGGGAAACATTATCGATCCAAAGCTGCAGGGAAATCAGCTCAATCTGAGTCCATTCGTTCTTCTCTTCTCCCTCACCCTGTGGGGGTACATCTGGGGGATCGTCGGCATGTTCCTTGCCGTCCCTATGATGAGCATGCTGCAGATCGTTCTTGCCAATATCGAGCAGACAAAGCCATTCGCCGTTCTGCTGGCTGGAGGCAAGCAACAGAAAAAGGAGCACAAGAAGAGGAAGACTGATCCGGAACAGAGTTTCAAGGACAGCATAGTCCTTCCCTCGGAGCCGAAGAAGTGACTGACATACATTCCATCTTGCAGACAGCCAGAGACAGACTCTTTCTGCAGGCCAAGATCCCGGGTGCTCTGGGAATGCTGGAGACATTCGCACTTGAGCTTGTCAGAACACAGCGGACACTTGATATTGAAATCAGGGAACCGAACCTGATTCTCTGTGCTGCAGACCACGGTGCCGCCGCTCCAGTGAATGCGTCGGATGATAAGCCAACTCATTCGGACATAACTCTCAGCAGCCAGGATATCACACACAGCCAATGTCTCAACTTTGCCGATGGAAATGGAAGCTGCTCAATCATTTGTCATGAAAGCAAAATCGAAATGAGCATTCTGGATCTGGGCGTTCTTAAGCCATTCAAGGAAGAGACAGGAATCAGGAACTGCCGGGTTGCAGATGGGACCTCAAGCTTCCTTGCTGAGGATGCAATGACTTCTCAGCAGCTTGATCTGGCCATGTCGTTCGGCGCCTCGGCCGTTGAGGCACTTCCAGCAGAATGCAACACCGTCATCTTCGGTGAAATGGGAATCGGCAACTCTTCTTCAGCCATTCTGACAGCCGCCGCCATTACAGGACGACCGCTGTCCGAGTACTTCGACTGTGGCAACCTTGACGGAAGCAGCATATCCATTCGAAAGTTCGATGCCCTGTCACGGGCATTGTCCGGATATGAAGGAAAGACAGCAAGAGAAGCATTCATCAGATTCGGAGGGTTCGAGACCGCCGCAATTGCAGGGGGAATGATCAAAGCAGCCGAAAAAGGCATGACTATTCTTCTTGATGGACTCATCACCGCCTCGTCGCTTCTGTTTGCCAGCAAGATTCATCCCGAAGTGATGGACTTTGCGATTCCGACTCATTGTTCCTCAAACCTTGGATTTCAGGCGATGGCAGAGGACCTTGGGTTTCACAGGATGATTGGACTGGACATGTGCCTGGGAGAAGGATCCGGAGCAGCTGCAGTCGTTCCCTTTCTGAGACAGAGCTGTGCCTTGTTCAGAAACCTCCGTACCTTCAATCAGGCCAAAGTCAGCTGCGCATACAAACGTCCACTGTCAGACGACTTCGCCATAGGGACTACAAGCTGCATCATTCCCGATGACATCATTTTAAACGTAAGGCTTCTTTCATCAAAGGTGCAGGATATCGAACTGGTGCTTTTTGAAAGTGAAGTGACAAGCAACCTTCCCAATGAAGCTACATTGATGGCCCTGTCGCAATATGCAAAGGATAACCATATCACATACACCGTGCATCTTCCTTATGACGTGAAGATGGGAACGGAATCTTCCATTGCCGTGGAACAGACAGCAAAGACGATAAACCTCACCAAGGGTCTTCCTGTCCACGCATTCATCCTTCATCTGATGCCCGAAAAGGAGATTGCCTACCCAGCTCAAGACATACCAAGCTGGCAGAAATGGTGCATAAGAAACGTAGGCGAAATACTCAAACGGACAGGGATACCTTCACGAATGCTATGCGTGGAGAACCTTTCATATGATTTCTCGTTTGCCATGCCAGTCATTCAGGCGCTCAATCTGGGAGTGACGATTGATGTCGGGCATCTTTGGAAATATGGTTACTATTCGACAGAGCTTGTCAAGCTTATGCTGACAAGATCCCGTGTGGTCCATCTTCATGGTGTCGATGACAAAGGAAGAGACCATGTGAGTCTGGACAAGCTTGACAGAAAACTGCTTCACAGATTCCTTCGTGACTTCGCAGCCTTCAGCAAGCCTCGGACTCATGTGCTCACATTGGAAGTGTTCAGTCAGAGCGATCTTGACACTTCCCTTGAGGTTCTGAAGGAGGAACTATCATGATTCATCTCATAATAGGAGGAGCACGGAGCGGTAAAAGCAGCCATGCAGAAAGGCTGGCCCTCAAGTCCTCGTCATATCCAGCCTACATTGCCACTGCAGAACCCTTTGACGAGGAAATGCGAACAAGAATCCGCAAGCATCAGGAAAACCGGCAGGACAGGTTCTTCACAATCGAGGAGCCGATCGAACTGGCACTGGCATTGAAGAAGGCCACGGAAGACTACTCCTCCATTCTGGTGGACTGTCTGACCGTATGGCTTGGAAACATCCAGTATCATCAGGTCATGGACAAGCAGATTGAGCTGCTTCTTGATGAGCTCCGTTCTTTTCCCCGGGACAATGATCTTTTTCTGGTTTCAAATGAACTCGGACAGGGACTTGTACCTGAATCCGCATTGAGCCGTGAATTCCGCGACCGTGCAGGATTTCTGAATCAGGACATTGCACAAATTGCCGACAAAGTCACCTACCTCATTGCTGGGATTCCAATGGAGATCAAGAAATGAAGAATGGAATCGGCCTTGCATCAGCAGTCTGGACTCTCACACGTTTCCCATTTCCTGGCAAGCCTTCACGCAACATAGCGACACCTCTCTTCTGGTACGGCTTCACAGGACTTCTTCTTGGGGCAGTTGCAAGTGTAATCAGCAGCATCATCAGCCTTGCCTCATATCTTCCATTCCTTGAAAGTGCAGTCTTCACCATGACCATGGCATATTTATCCCGCGGTTTCCATCTGGATGGGCTTGGAGACATGGCAGATGGGTTGGGAGGAGGATTCACACCTGAAAGAAGACTCGAGATAATGAGCGATACACACAGCGGAAGCTTCAGCGTCATCGCCATATGTGTCTGCCTGATCTGCAAGACAGTTGCGGGAGGAGAACTTCTGAACAAAGGTACGACTCCGTTGATTCTAATGCTCAGCGCAACCTGGGCGAGAAGCTCCATAGTCTTTCTCTGCCTGATATCCTCATATGCAAAACCTGATGGCAAGGCACGTGGAATCACCGACGGATGCCACTTCGGTCACCTTGTTGTATCCGTTCTGACCAGCGTAGTTGCAACCGCACTGTTCTGGAACCACTGCTCGCTGACTGTTCTGCTTGCTCCAACAATAGCATTTCTTGTGACTACAGTCGTCATTCACTTCATCTCAAAATCGAAAATCGGTGGAATAACAGGAGATGTCTGCGGGGCATGCTGTGAAATCACCGAAACAGCAGCTCTCATGCTGATGGCGATACTTTGCTGATTTAATCGGCTCTATGCCCAAAACGACAAAGGATGCAGATATTCACCTGCATCCCCTCTTACAATTCTGAAATTCCTGTCAAAGATCACTCAATCAACGGTTTCCCGCTTCTTCCTTACTTTTGCAATCAACACAAAGAACAGCATAAGGAATGGCTCGGAGCCGTTTCTCAGGTATCTTGCATCCGCATTTCAGACAAACTCCATAACGTCCTTCGTGGACTCTGATTATTGCATAGCCGATTGATCTGAGGACAGAAGCATCATGCTGATTGATTGCTTCCATCTTCTTGAATGCAAGCGACTCGACCGACATATCGATGGAATCCTTCGCACCCATCTGCTCGGCTATCTCACGGAAATCCTCGTTGCTCTTTGCAAGCTTATCCAGAATATCCGCTCTCTTGGATAGCAGTATTTGTTCCATCTCTTTTTCAAACGGAGTCAGTTCTCTTTCCATTACATCACTCCCTTTATGTTTTTATGTTCACATAATATGGTGTTTGTCTGCGATTTCGTCAAGTAAAACGAGGTGCAAAATCAAGAAAAATCTCAATCACTTAAATTCTATTCCCGCAATTATCATTATTGTAACTAATTACTTGGGAAGGTATGAAAAAAACAGCAAATCAAACGGAATGCTGCAATCAGGACTTGTCATTCCATTCTCTGTTTACTGTTTCTTCTGAATCAATCTATTCCTTCGTCTGCCTTCATTCCCATTTCTCAGCAATAAGTCATTTTCCCAAGGTCCTCGATGACAGAGCAACCGTGATAGACGTGGAAATGCAGGCCTCTCCTGATGCCGACATAGCAGTCAGATCGAGGCTCTATCAGGCCCAAATGTACGTCAACCAGCTCGGCAGGGGTGAAATCTATCAAAGATCTATCATGAATTGCTTGAACCTGTCTTCTGAGGAATCTCAGGACGGAAAAGCTTGATCTTCAAACCAATGATTGGATAAAGGCCAAAGGTCCAGATTCCAAGGATAACGTATCTAAGCCAATCAAAGAACACATTCTCTGGAAAAAGCGCCTTGAGACCGGAACGGATAAAAATCATCGACAGAAGTCCAATGATTGTTCTGAAGAATTTCTCTCTGAAAATACCATCGACTGAGAATCTTCCAAATCTTTCCTCCAATGCAAAGCCGAAAAGAGCCCCACATGAGATTCCGAGAAGCTTGGAGAAATCTGAGAATGCCGTTGCATCTATCAGCGAGGCAGTCACCAGACTGCTCATTATCAGTCCTCCGATTGCAGTGACGCTTCCGCTTATGACGGTAAAGAGCATCGTGGTTCTTTCGTTCTCAAAAAGCTTCATCAGCAGGTCATTCAATGCAAACGTTATTGTAATTCCAAGAATCCAGCCACAGACGACATCCAGCGGCCAGTGGACCCCCAGATACATGCGGGATAAGCCAATGAGCAAGATAAGGATTGCACATACAATCGAAAGCCCCTTCTTTCTGAAGTTGTATGCTATGGCTGAATAAAAACTTGACGAGGTCGTGGTGTGTCCACTTGGAAAACTGTATCCAGTAGCTGTCTCAACCCGTTTCGCATCCAGTCCTTCAATCACAAGAAAAGGCCTCGGCTGACGAACTATCGCCTTCAATGTCGACATGCACAGCATGCTTGCCAGAAGATCAATGCTTATAACAAACCCCTTTTTCTTGTCCACGGCAAGAAAGATCACAACCATCAGGCTTATGACTATGACGTCCTCGCCCATCATCGTTATGATCTCTGCTGCCTGATCCAAGAGAGGAAAAGCTATACGCTGGAAAAAAAGTAGTATGCCTTCCTGCATATTCTACAGTCTCTCGTTCTGCTCGATATCGCAGAAATAGCGATAAGTGTCCACTTTGATCTCGCCGCATGCTGGCTCATCACAGACTACTATTGCATTTGGATGAAGCTGAATTGCACTGCAAGTCCAGCTCTGGCTCACACCGCCCTCGATCGCTGCCTGAAGGGCTCTGGCCTTGTTATGACCATTGATGAGAATCATCACTTCACGTGCATCAGTCACAGTCTGAACTCCAACTGTCAGTGCAGTCGAAGGTACATTGGCGATGTCATAGTCAAAGAACCTGGAGTTCACGACCTTTGTATCATATGTGAGAGTCTTCACTCTTGTTCGGCTTGCAAGACTTGAGAATGGTTCGTTGAAAGCCATGTGTCCGTCCACACCGATTCCACCAAGGAAAAGGTCAATGCCTCCCACTTCCCTCATCTGCTTCTCATAATTTGCACATTCCTCTTCAAGATCAGGAGCCATGCCGTTGAGGATATGGACATTCTCCTTCTTTATATCAATGTGATCGAAGAAGTTGGACCACATGAAGTGCCAGTAGCTCTGCTCATGATCCCGAGGCAGACCTACATATTCATCCATATTGAAAGTGACGACATTGGCAAAACTGACTTCCTTGTTCTTGCACATGCGAATCAGTTCCTTATAGGTTCCAAGTGGAGATGACCCTGTAGGAAGCCCAAGCACAAACCTCTTGCCATTTCTGGCATTGATGGCTTCTGCGATATGCCTCGCAGCCCAGACACTCATCTTCTGATAATCATTCTGAATAACTACTCTCATTTCAATACTCCTTTGCACCAACGCAAGCATCGTTATTGTTAATTAGAACACCTCAACTGGAAATTGTCCATACTTGACATGTCAGACTGTCCACCTTGAAGCAAATCAAATCACATTCAAGGATCAAATCAATGAAGTGAATCAGATAATCGTTCCACCACAGAGAACATATCCATCGCTGTCATACACAACCAGGCTCTGGCCAGGTGTAGGCGAGTTGACTTCATGTTCAAAAAGAACTTGAAGCACAGGGCCATCCTTTCCAAGGCAATCATCCATCGAACAAGTGACAGTGCAAGGAACTCCTCCACCGACCGATCGGATCTTTGCATTCAGATCATGGCATTTCGCCAGTTCCTGCACATCTGCCACACTCACCCAGTTGACATCGGCGGCACGAACCTCTTGTGCTCGGGTGCTTTCCTCCCATCCGACTACGACCTCGTTAGAATCCGGTCTGAGCTCTATTACATATAGAGGATGGGGAGCGGCAATCCCAAGTCCCTTGCGCTGTCCTATGGTATAGTTCCAAAACCCCTTGTGGGTTCCCAGAATTCTTCCATCCGTATCAACGATGTTTCCATTTCGAGGCTTTACATTCAGAAGTTCACTGTACGGGCCGCTGTAGAAGTCCTGGCTCTCAGTCTGTTTCTCTTCATGAAAGCCGTTTGCCACATCAATCCGACGTACTTCATCCTTGCAAAGACCGCCTAAAGGGAAAATCACCTTGGACAGCTGCTCCTGACTAAGCCTGCATAGGAAGTAGCTCTGATCCTTCTTTTCATCAACGCCCTTGCGAAGGCAGAATCGCTCGCCCTTCTTCTCCACTCTGGCATAGTGGCCAGTCGCGACCTTGTCGAAGGAAAGCCCGGCCTTTTCGGCTTTTTCAACCAAAGCGCCGAATTTCACCATATGGTTGCATATCACGCAGGGGTTTGGCGTGCATCCTCTCATGTATTCCGTTCGGAAGTTTCCCAGCACTTCCCTTTGAAATTCACTGCTGCAGTCTATGAACGAGACAGCAATGCCCAGACGGGATGCAAGAAGCCTGACCTTCTTCATCTGAACTTCCTTGTTCGGCGAAAAGCAAGAATCAGACCTGACATTGCAACTATCCGAACCATCGCAACACTTATTGGTACATGCAGAATCTGTCTTGTCAGAAAAACCTGACCACAAAATCATATTGACTGCTTCTATCTCATAACCCTGCTTTCCAAGCAGATAGGCGGAGACTGCGGAATCAATGCCACCACTCAGTCCAAGAAGAACCTTCATAATCACTCCATCTATCTCACAGTATCAAATTGCATACCGCTGTTCAACAGAACAGAGCCGGAAGAACTTGGTTATTGAAGATGGTAACAGAAGGTTACAAGTGTAACACTTCTGCACTTATCACATGGGCA
>JAAYFO010000102.1 GCA_012728215.1 Spirochaetales bacterium
ACATACCCGGTTCCATTGCACTGTGGACAGACTTTTCTGGAAACCTGACCGCCGTTACTTCCGGTTCCATTGCATGTTTTACAAGGTATCTGACGATTATATGTAATGTCCTTCACACATTCAGACATTGCGTCATTCAGGCTGATCTCAACATTATATCTGAAACTCTGGCCCTGGTTTGGAGCTCCGGCCCTTCTTGAGGAAGAAGCTCTCTGTCCGCTGCTGAAACCACCACCGAAGATAGAACTGAAGATGTCCTCAAATCCAGAACCGCCACCGCTGAAGATATCCGAGAAATCTCTGTATGCATTCTGAAAGCCCTGAGAGCCACCTGCACCGTCAACTCCGGCAAAGCCATAGTTGTCGTAAGCTTCTTTCTTCTTTTTGTCACTGAGGACTTCATAGGCCTCTGTTGCTTCCTTGAACCTTTCTTCGGCTGCTTTGTCTCCTGGATTTTTATCTGGATGATTCTCAATAGCAAGCTTGCGATAAGCTTTCTTGACTTCATCATCCATAGCGTTCTTGGATACCCCGAGAACTTCATAATAATCCCTTTTTGCCATTTGAAAAAACCTTCCCGAAAATACGAAATTTGCCGGCCATTTCTGACCGGCATAGCCTTTGATATCCAATCAGGCGGTTTAGTTTACCACCTCATAGTCATCATTGCCACTACCAGCGGCACCATTTTGACCATTATTGTCTGGTCCCTGACCAGGTCCCTGAGGTCCCTGCTGCTGAGGTCCCGCCTGAGGACCCTGCTTCTGTTGGGCTTCCTTGTACATCTGCTCAGTAACCTTGTAAGTGGCCTGATTCAAAGCTTCCATCTTCTGCTTCAGTTCGTCTGGAGTGGAGTTCTGGTTTGCCACAGCGGCCTTGAGATCGGAGAGGGCAGCCTCAATCTTGGATTTGTCCTCGGCAGAAATCTTATCACCATACTCCTTCAGAGCCTTTTCCGAAGCATAGCATGCGGAATCCGCCTGGTTATGAGTTTCGATTCTTTCCTTCTCACGGGCATCTTCTGCAGCATGAGCTTCAGCATCCTTGACCATCTTATCGATATCTCCCTCATTAAGTCCAGAAGAAGACTGAATCACAATGCTCTGTTCCTTTCCGGTAGCCATGTCCTTGGCACTCACATGAACAATTCCATTGGCATCAATATCGAAGGTGACCTCAATCTGCGGTACTCCTCTCGGAGCCGGTGCAATTCCAACAAGATCGAATGTGCCAAGTGTTCTGTTCTGGCTTGCCATCTGACGCTCGCCCTGAAGAACATGAATGCTTACAGCAGTCTGTCCATCTTCGGCGGTCGAGAAGACCTGACTCTTTCTGGTAGGAATTGTAGTGTTCCTATCAATAAGCTTGGTGAACACGCCACCAAGAGTCTCGATTCCAAGTGAAAGCGGAGTAACATCAAGAAGAAGAACATCCTTTACGTTTCCACCAAGGATTCCACCCTGAATTGCGGCACCCATGGCGACGCACTCATCAGGATTGACTCCCTTGCTAGGCTCTTTCTGGAAGATCTGCTTCACCATAGCCTGTACTGCAGGAACTCTGGTGCTTCCACCGACAAGAATGACCTGATCGATATCCTTGGCACTCAGTCCGGCATCCCTGAGAGCATTCTCACACGGAATTCTGGTTCTCTCGATGAGATCACCAACCAGCTGCTCGAACTTAGCTCTGGTAAGGGACATCTGAAGGTGCTTAGGTCCTGTTGCATCTGCAGTGATGAAAGGAATGTTTATCTCAGCCTGAGATGAACTGGAAAGCTCAATCTTTGCTTTTTCAGCTGCATCCTTGAGTCTCTGCAAAGCCATCTTGTCAGAAGTGAGATCAATACCTGTCTCTGACTTGAACGAATTGGAAAGCCATTCAATGATCTTTTGATCCATATCGTCTCCACCGAGATGGGTATCACCATTAGTGGATTTGACTTCAAACACTCCATCACCAAGTTCAAGAATGGAAATATCGAAAGTTCCGCCACCGAAATCATATACTGCAATCTTCTCATCCTTAGTCGAATCCTTTCCGAATCCGTAGGCAAGAGCTGCTGCAGTCGGCTCGTTTACGATTCTCTTGACATCAAGTCCTGCAATCTTTCCAGCATCCTTGGTCGCCTGTCTCTGTGCATCATTGAAATATGCAGGAACTGTGATGACAGCTTCCAACACTGTCTCACCGAGATAATCCTCAGCGGTCTTCTTCATCTTCTGAAGGATGAGGGCTGAAATTTCCTCCGGTGAATAATCCTTTCCGCGGATACTGATCTTCAGAGCATCATTGGCGCCGGCAATTACCTTGTATGGAATAGAAGAGAGTTCACTTGGAACCTCATGAAACTTTCTACCCATGAAACGCTTGATTGAGAACACAGTATTCTCTGCATTCGTAATAATCTGGTTCTTGGCGGGCTGACCGACCAGTCGATCTCCCTTGGCAGTGAATCCAACGATGGACGGAGTAGTTCTCTGCCCCTCGGAATTGGAGATCACCATTGGTTCGTTACCCTCCATCACAGCAACACAGCTGTTGGTTGTACCTAAGTCAATACCAATTATTTTTCCCATATCTTTATCTCCTGATATTTCTTAATCTATTTTTTATCATGCCTTTCAGCATTCGTATGAAATTTAACTATATTATCTTGTCAAGTCAAACTTCAGGCTTTGAAACTTGAACTTTTGCAGGCCTTATCACTCTGCCATGAAGCTTATAGCCAGAGATGAATTCGGCAGTGACTGTCTCAACCTTCACATCAGAGCTTACATTCATCATGCAAGCCTCATGCTCATCAGGGTTGAACTCAGTCCCAGGATCACTGACAATCTTCTCCAATCCATTATGCTTGAGAATATCCATCAGCTGCTGAGACACCATTTCCACACCATCAGCGACAGCACTGGCGTCGCCCCCCTGCTTGAATGAGTCCAAAGCTCTCTTAAGGTTGTCCATTGGAATCAGAAGTTCTTCAATCAACTTTGAATTAGCATATTTGATTGCATCTTCCTTTTCCTTTATCAGCCGTTTTCTTGTATTATCGAGATCTGCGTGAGCCATCAAGAGCTGATTCTTCCGATCAGCCACTTCAAGTTCAAGATCCTTGACCTTGTCTTCCAGTTGCTTGATCGCATCCTCTGCTGACGGTTCCTCGGCATTGACGTTTTCAGCCACAGCCTCAGTCTCTACTTTTAAATCCGGGCTCTTCTGTTCTTCAAGCTTTTCTTTTTTGTTACATTCGGAATCTGTCTTTTTCATGAAACCACCTGTTAATTATCAATCATTGTGAATAAGATAGAAATTGCCGTACAAAACGTCAAGTGAAAAACTGAAAATGAAAGGAATCCATGCAAATCAGAACTTTATCTCTTCACTTTCTCCATATGGAACATACTTCTTTTCGTCATCAATATCAGCAGGGGTGGAACTATGCCCATCGGCATCAAGATCATCCTCATCGTCGGACTCTTCAGAATCAGTCGGAATCTCCTCTTCTGGTTCTTCAAAATCCTCATAGCCCTCAATTGACTCTTCAATATCCTGCTCGGCATCTTCCACCATGTCTTTGTCCGAATCATCATCGGCAAACACGTCAGCTTCAGGGACTTCTGAGGAAGCAGCATCAAACATGGCACTCTCTTCTGAAGCTTCATCTAAGGCGGAAACGGAATTCTGCTCCTGCTCAGGTTCTGAAACATCGGCAAATGCTGTAGGCTCCTCCATACGGAACTCAACACCAGTGGATTGATCACCCACTTCGGTTCCAGCCTTTTCTTTTTCTGAAATCAAAGCTCCCAGCATGTCCTTTTCCTGTTTCAGCTCATCAAGTTCCTTCAAGGCAGTATCCTTGGCCTTGAGTATGCGATCCAGCTCCGCAGCCTCCCCTTCCAATCGGGCAAACCTTTCATTCAGATCATGAATCTTCTCATCAGCACCAAGTTCAAACCCTGCAACGATGTCGCGCAAGGCAGAAGTCTTGTCATCCAGCTCCGTGGAAAGCTGCTTGGTTGCCGCGGCAACTGAAGTAAACGCAGTCTCCAGCTTTTGGACAAACCATTTCATCTTCTCTTCCGACTTGGATTGGAATGAAATCAGATTATCTTCCTTGAGACCCTTTATCTGCTGTTCATGGCTGTCCACATCGGACATTATCTGCTTTTTGCAATCTGCTATTGCAGCACTGATCTGAGCATCGAACAACTTGATGTCAGAAGACACCCTTGCCTCGAAGGCACCAATCAAACCTCCGATACGAGATTCCATGGCAGCAGCCTTCTCGTTGCTGGAAGCCTCAAAGAAAGCAATCTTCTCATCATTGCCTTTCTGGAAATCGGCCTGAACGGCAGACATCCGCTGCTCTCTTTCAAACATCGTCTTGGAAAGCTCCTCAAACTTCAGCTGAAAACTTGAAATCGAGGTCTGAACTCTTGAGAATAGAGCAGAACGTTCCTGAAGAAAATCCAGTTCCTTCCTGCTCTTGTTGGTCAGGTCGGCAAGCTGCCTCAATGCCTCATGATACGTAGTCATTGCAGACTTCAGATTTGAAAGATCCTGTGAATAGCCGTCGAGATCGGCAATCTGTGCAGAAGTGCGAGAAAGAATCGCATTGCCATCCTTGATTCTCTGTTCCAACTGATCGCTGTATTGTCCGATTCTGCCTTCCATAAGCTTGGATGCACTGTCAACCTTGACCATATACTGGTCGGCTACGACTTTCAGCTTGGAAAGACGGACTTCCTTCCTCAGCTGGGAAATAAGAATAAGCACCAGAGAGAGTATTACAACCGCAAGCCCGAGCGGGAGGATAATATATACCAACTGCAGACCCTGCATCCTCACACCTCCAATATCGAAAAAAGCCATCGATCGAAATCACGCCATTGTCTGAATACATGA
>JAAYFO010000103.1 GCA_012728215.1 Spirochaetales bacterium
ATTGGACTCAAAAATGCCGCATTGATGAAGGAATTGTTCAGCTTGATCATTTGAAAGATGCCCTCGTGTCCCGCTTATTCTCTTTTTCAAAAAGAATGGATAAGGTCCTTCATCAAGCATCTTCCGATCATAGTTCGATTCAAGGAACAGCACATCGCTATGTCTTGCACATTCAATCAAGGCTTCGTCATAGCACCCGGTATCGGTCACGATGGTAAAGCAGAATCCATCGCACTGAATGCAATACCCCATGCTGCCACCGCTGTCATGGCAAGTGCTGAAGCCGGATACGCTGAATGCCCCCAGCTGACAAGTCTCTCCCTCGTCCAGGAACATCCTGCAATCAACAGGGATTCCCAGACGTGCATATTCATTATCACCGCAGAGTTGGAAACATCTTCTGCTGACATACACAGGCAGCCCATCCATCCGCGCAAGAGTTCCCACGCCCTTGCTGTGATCAGGATGCAGATGTGTGACGAATACAGCCTTCAAAGCATCAAAATCAAAGCCTTCGCCTGCAAGCCTCCGCTTGAGCTCGACCCTGGAGAAGCCATTGTCTACAAGAATCGCTTCGGTTCCATGCTGAAACACATAAGAGTTGCCACTGGAACCACTACCGAGAACACAATATCTGACCATAACGAAGCAAGGCTATCACAAACCCATTTCATGTTCAACTGCTCCTGTAAGATCAAAGGAGGACAAGCCTATTCATTATCGTGAAAAGAGCCAGCTGGCATCGTGAATGCAGACCTGTCTTGTTCATCAGCTTAGCTATATGAGAGAACAAAGTCGTTGGAGCGATTCCCAGCCTGGCGGCTATCTCAGTGTTCTCATATCCCTGTCCGATCATCACAAGAACCTCACTCTCCCTGGAGGTGAAACCCATGCCATCGCAAAGTTCTGAGTTCCTGACCTTTTTCAGGACAGTCGGCACAGTTGGCTTCTCGTCGAGAAAATGTGCGATTGAAGAGAAATGGTTATTGATCATTCGAGATATCCTTGCTTCCACTTCATTGGGCAGAAGCGCAATCCTCTTGATCCTCCTTCCCGCATAATGAATCGAGCCTTTGTCGCATCTTGAAAGGTCGGCGAATCCGGGGACTATCACCAACACATGAGAAAGGTCCTTCAGCCTTCGTGGCTGAGAAGCGAAGACCTCGGGTTCAAAGAGCGAACGCCATCTGGGAAATGCTCTTTCTGCATTGCCGGCATGGACTACGGCTGTCTCCATATCATCTGCCAGCACAAGGATCTTTTTGTTTCCTAATGTTTTCATAACCCCATTAACAGCCGAATCAAGGAAATGCTGAATAAAACAGCCTGAAGAAAAAAGCAATCTTCAGGCTGCAAAAATACCAGGAAAAACCCGTCCTCTCTATTTCTCATGCTCCAGAGAAAGAGTGATGGTAGGTCTGTCGCAGACCTCTGCAGGACCGGCATACTGAATGGCACCAGGGAAGGTGAAGCATGTCTTTCTTGCCCATTCGTCACGATGTGAAGCGAAATATGCAAAAGGCTTGCCTTCAAGATCCACCAATGCCTTTCTGATAACAGGCTTGTTCTCTCCGTTTCTCACTTCCATGTTCATCATCATTGTGATTGGCACTCCACCAGCCTTCCACTCAATGGCAGGTCTGCAGAGATTCCTGACACTCGAAAGATAACCAGTGAATCCACCGCACATCAGGAAGAATGCATTATATCCCAGGCTGTAGCAATAATCCGCATCGAAGTTCGAAGGGAAACTGCAACGGCCTTCATAACCGAAGAAGTGGTTCTGGCTGCTGAATTTTCCATGATATCTGCCATTCGCCTTCATCTGCTTGAGCTTATCGCCTACAAGCTCGATCAGAAGCTTCTCGGTCTCGATTCTGCTGACCTGGACGTTGCCGTGCGGGTCTCTATCCATCAGAAGCTGAGCCTTGATTCCGTCAGGGAATACCTTGAAGGCCTTCAATGAAGCAGGTGAAAGAAGCTTCTCAATGAATTCCTTCTTATCTTCAAACGACTCCAGGCCGGAGAACTCGTCAGCCTTGCGGGCAACGATGTCATTAAGCTCGGAAATAAGGACCTTGACTTCAGGAATGAACTCTATCAGTCCTTCAGGAATCAAAGCCACACCGAAGTTGTTTCCATCCTCGGCTCTTGCCGCCACAACCTCTGCAATCTGGTCTATAATCTGTGAAAGACTCATCTTCTTGCTCTCGACTTCCTCGCTGACTATGCAGATATTAGGCTGTGTCTGAAGTGCGCACTCCAATGCGATATGGCTGGCAGATCTTCCCATCAGCTTGATGAAATGCCAGTATTTCTTGGCACTGTTGGCATCTCTTTCGATATTTCCGATAAGCTCACTGTAGACCTTGGTTGCAGTATCAAA
Source organism: Spirochaetales bacterium (assembly GCA_012728215.1). Lineage (GTDB taxonomy): Bacteria > Spirochaetota > Spirochaetia > Sphaerochaetales > Sphaerochaetaceae > JAAYFO01. The sequence continues at coordinate 2,387 of JAAYFO010000103.1, forward strand.
GCCAAAGGACACCTCGATGTCCTTGTTCTTCAGATCTCCGTCAATAGTCTTCGGACATCCGATGACAGTCACAGGAACCTTATGAGCGGCAAAATACTCAGCAAGAACCGCGGCATTGGTATTGGAATCATCTCCACCGATGATGACGATTCCATTCATATCATGCTTCTTGCAGACATTCTTCACCTTCTCGAACTGCTCAACAGTCTCAAGCTTGGTTCTGCCGCTTCCGATGATGTCGAATCCGCCAGTGTTTCTGTACTGATTGATGAACTCCGATGTGAAGACGATGAAATCATCATCGGTCAGGCCGCTCGGGCCGCCCTTGAAGCCGATGAGCTCGTTATCAGGATTAGCCTTCTTCAAAGCATCGAATAGACCGCAGATGACATTATGTCCGCCAGGAGCCTGTCCACCGGATAGAATCACACCAACGTTGATCCGATTCTTTCCATAATCATTAGTTCCCTTTGCAAATGCAACTTCAGGCATCCCATATGTGGATGGGAAGAGCTTCTTCACCTCATCCTGATCTGCGACCGATGTCGTAGGCGCACCTGTCACTGGTACGATCTGATTGATTCCCGCTCTGTATATTTCAGGAAGCTTGGGCTGGTATTCATAACGATATTTCTGAAGTGGTGAAATCATCTTCTCCTCCATAATTTCTCTGCAGTCAAGCCACAGCGATTTTGTTGTTCAATAATCAATGATTTTACTTTTTTATCATCAGTTATGCAAGATATGGGTTCTCACGATATCCGAAAGCCAATCATCAATACTGCATTTTTCCGCTTCATCTGTTTATAGACATGAGTCCTCATATGTTCTAACATACATTTGATAATCCCCCAACGGGATGAAGCAGGGAAAGCAATGACGGAAATCGAAACCATTGGATCATTTCAGATTCTTGTTGATTCAGATTCATGCCCGACACAGATCAGGGCAATCATCATCCGTGCCTGTCGAAAGCATGACATTCCTGCTGTCTTTGCAGCAGACCGTCCCATTCCAGATGTCATGGTTGCCATTGCAGAGCACACTCGAGACCTTAGGCAGAAATACATGGCTGCCGGTCATTCAGCGGACGAAGCCCATGATATTCGAAGCACCATCAGGATGCACTTGGTCCCTACCGGCGAAAACAGCGCCGATGACTACATGGTCACCGAATGCCGTGCCGGAAATCTCTGCGTGACCAGAGACATACTTCTTGCAAGCAGGCTCATCGAGAAGGAAGCCATCGCCATAACAGACCGGGGGCAGGTGCTCAACCACTCCAACATAGCCCAGCGGCTCAGCGAGAAGAACATAAACTCAGCCTTCCGAGAAGCGGGCATGTTCTCGACTGAACAGAACAAGCCGTTATCCTCAACGGATGTGCGAAACTTCGCAAATTCCTTCTCTTCGCTTCTTCAGAAGGCAAGGCCTGCGAACTGACGCAGAACAGACATCACATCAGAAACGATCCGGCTTTTCTGGCCTCATCATACATCCACTGAGGCCAAACCGAAGCCTGTACTTCACCGATGTGGGCCTTTCTAAGAAGCAGCATGCAGATTCTGCTCTGTCCGATTCCACCGCCGATGGTCTGTGGAAAATCACCGGCCAGCAGCCGCTTGTGCCAATACAGGGAAGCACGAGACTCCATATGCCGAATCTTCAGCTGCTTGACGAGGGCATCTCTGTCCACACGTATTCCCATGGATGAAAGCTCCAGTGAATCATTTATCACATCATCCCAGACAATTATGTCACCATTGAGTCCGAAGCATCCGTCGCTGTTGGGAGTAGACCAGTCATCATAGTCGGGGGCACGTGAATCGTGAGGCTCCCCATTTGAAAGCTCATGCCCGATTCCGATGATGAATACAGCACCGAATCTCTTTGCCACCGCACGCTCACGGTCCTTTGATCCCATTCCTGGAAACATGCTTATGAGGCTTTGACTCTCAATGAACATGATATCCTCTGGAAGGAACGGATCCAGACAGCCATAGTTCTCACTTACCAGAAACTCCGTGCGCTTGAGAGCCTTGTATATCCCTCTGACCACCGTCTTCAGAAACTCCAGATTACGTTCGGAAGACAGCATCACCCTTTCCCAGTCCCACTGGTCCACATAGATTGAATGAATGATATCTATCGTGTCATCAGGTCTGATGGCATTCATGTCGGTGTAGATGCCCATGCCGGCCTCCACCCCATGATCAGCAAGTGCCATCCTCTTCCATTTGGCAAGAGACTGGACTATTTCCATCGGACGATTATCCATATTGCCGACCTCGAAACGCACAGGACGCTCAACGCCACTCAGATCATCGTTGATGCCACTGTTCATCGGAACGAAAAGCGGCGAAGTTATTCTCGAAAGCCTCAGCTCTCCTGAAAGCTCTCTTTCGAAAGTATCCTTCACCAGCTTGATTGCCTTCTCAGTCTGCTTCTGATCAAGAAGCGGCGCATACCCCTCGGGAAATAGCTGCTGTTTCATACAAACCTCTTAAATGGGCAATATACATTTCTTTGCATGAAATTTCAATATTTTTTCATATTAATTTCCAATGTGAAGCAATTCACCATCAACCATGACCATCAAGCTACGAAACTGGAGAAAAAATTAGTATAACACCAGAAAAAATGTTAATATCATAATAGGGAGAGGAATATGGGGCAGATAGAAAATGTAATCAACGCACTCAATGCAAACAACATGAACGCATTCGTAGTGGAAAGCCGTGACAAGGTTCCACAGATGCTTCGGACCATGATTCAACCAGGGCAGAAGGTATGCAGAGGTGGTTCAGTGACACTTGACCAATGCGGAGTGGCTGAACTTCTGAAAAATGGCGAATACAACTTTCTTGACAAATGGGCACCTGATCTGTCGCCTGAACAAAGAGACAACCTTCAGAAGGAAGGAATTTCCGCAGATGTCATGGTCACAGGGGTGAACGCCATAACCGAGTCTGGCCAGCTATACTGCGTAGATGCATCAGGTACCAGAGTCAGCCTGATGATCTTCGGACCACGAAAAGTCATTGTAGTCGCCGGGAGAAACAAGATCGTCAAGGACCTTGACGAAGCCGCCGTCCGCATGAGGACCATAGCTGCACCATTGAATGCCAAGAGGCTTTTTTGCAAGACATTCTGCAATGCCAGCGGAAAATGCATCAACGCAGACTCAAAGGAGCTTGTTCCTGACAACTCAAACTGCTTCAACACAATATGCTGCAACACAGTGATCTTCTCCAGACAGAAGATTCAAGGCAGAATAAATGTGATCATCGTAGACGAACAACTGGGATATTAGGAGGGAACTTGAATATCGAATTCTTTGGGGCTGCACAGCAGGTGACAGGAAGCCTTACATTGCTCAGGGCATGCGGAAAGACAATCATGATAGACTGCGGACTTCAGCAGGGCGGAGACGACCTGCCAAGCAACCAGCATCTTCCATTGAAGGCTACTGAAGTCGATGTGGTGCTTCTCACACATGCCCACATAGACCACAGTGGCAAGATACCGATGCTTTTCAAGGATGGGTACAGAGGAGATGTGCACTGCACCGATGCCACAGCAGACCTTTGCTCAATAATGCTGATGGACAGTGCCTTCATTCAGGAGAACGATGCAGAATGGCAGACAAGAAAGGCTCTCAGGGCAGGACGTGACCCGGTGGAGCCGCTGTATACTGCCCAGGATGCCACCGAGGCTCTCCAGCACTTTGTTCTTCACCATTATGATGAGCAGTTCCAGCTCTTTCCAGGCATAAGCTGCAGATTCGCAGACGCAGGGCATCTTCTGGGATCGGCATCGATAGAACTCTGGGTATTCGAAGATGACAAGACGACCAAGCTGGTATTCTCCGGCGACATAGGCAACACCGACCAGCCAATCATCAGCGATCCGGAGTATCTTTTTGATGCCGACGTTGTAGTGATGGAATCCACATACGGAAACCGCAAGCACGATGGGCATGTGGCCACCACCAGACAAAGGGCAGATGAGCTTAAGCAGATAGTCCAGCAGACATTTGCAAAAGGTGGCAACGTGATCATTCCATCATTCTCAGTTGGAAGAACACAGGAAATCCTCTATATCTTCAGATATCTGTACTACAATGACGATTTCAGCGTTCCAGTTTTCGTTGACAGTCCGCTTTCAGTCAAAGCCACAGGAGTATTCTCCCGAAACATCATCGGATATTTCGATGAAGAGGCAATGGCCGTATTCGATGATGGACAGAATCCCATCACCTTCCCCTCGCTGATCTGCATAACCAAGACCGAGGATTCCAAATCACTGAACTACAGAAGGGAGCCATCAGTCATAATATCTTCCAGCGGGATGTGCGAAGCTGGAAGGATACGTCATCATCTGAAACACAACCTCTGGCGAAGCGAATCAACAATCGTGTTCACAGGATATCAGGCACCAGGCACGCTCGGAGAAAAGATTGAGAATGGAAGCAGAAGCGTCAGGATATTTGGAGAGGATATCGCAGTCCGTGCCAGAATCTGCAAACTCGAAGGCATAAGCGGACATGCGGACAAGGACGGGCTGCTCCACTGGCTCAGCTCTTTCAACCCCAAGCCGGATACGGTGTTCGTGGTTCATGGGGAGGCAAGCACAGCATGCTCCTTCACAGAGGAAATAAAAGGACTTGGATACAATGCCATATGTCCAAAAAGCGGAGATTCCTATCAGATAGTCATCTAGCGTCAGGAATCACCACTTGGGCCGCTTGAAGCGCTTGTCTTTCTCATCCAGATCAAGACCTATGGTTCCACCGGGATTCATCAGATGCCTTGGGTCCAGATAATCACGCATAGTCCGAATCAGATTCAGCTGGTTTGTCCCAATGCAGCCTTCAAGCCAAGGAGCAAAAAGCTTACCGATTCCATGATGATGGCTGATTGCCGCCCCTGATGCCTGAATTGCGTCGAGAATACCCTGGTGATACTGTCTGAAATCTTCAAAGCTGTCACTTCTCGTGATGAATATCCAGTAGAGATTTGCACCCTGTGGATAGGCATGGCTCATATGCGTCATGCAAATCGTATTCGGCCGGCTCTTGCAGAACTTGCGGACGCTTTCATGAACACTGGACATATTGTCCCAGTTCACAGTGCATTCCAAAGTATCAGTGACAACAGCGAAGTCCTCCATGCTGTCTCTCAGGTAAGGATCAGAGAATCTTCCCTTCTCCCAGGCCTTGGCAGGAATTCCAGTGAGTGACATCGCCTTGTGACGTCTGCAGATCTGCCCTACCTTTCTTCTCACATTTCGACAGAATCCGCGTTCGCCGTCAGTGAATCCCAAAAACAGGCATCGCTCCATGCTCTTCATGCCCTTGAGCTTGAGAAGCGAATCCAAGAAAGTGTCCTCGATACCATATAGCTTCATCATCACATCGGTTTCCTCTGGATCGGACAGCCTGAACACTGAAGGATAACCGAATTCAGCCTGCATGATTTCCCTTGCGGCGTTTCTTGCATCTTCCCAAGAAGGGAACATATATGAAAAGTGAATATGGTTTTCAGGTCTGTAGAAGAAGAACTTCAACGTCACTTCGCAAAGTACTCCAAAAGTCCCCTCGCCACCCATGAACATCTGGTCAATTGAAGGCCCTGTGGCCTTACGGGCATATGAATCTGAAACAAACTCTCCAATTGGAGTTTCGTACTTCTGCCCAAGAACCAAGTCTTCGATCTTTCCATAGTATGTGCTGTTCTGACCGGCACCTCTGGTCACCACCCATCCACCTACACTCGAATATTCAAAGCTCTGTGGAAAATGTCCACATGTATAAGCGGCATGTGCACCGAATTCCTTCTCGGCATTCCTGAGATGTTTCTCAAGATCCGGGCCTGACATACCCGCCTGAACTGTGATGGTATGGTTCGTCTCATTGAATGAAAGCACCTTGTTGAAGTTGCGCCTCATGTCAAGCGAAATTCCTCCAAGGACAGGCTCCACTCCTCTGGTCACTGAAGACCCTCCCCCATATACATAGAGTGGAAGGTTCTCTTCGTAGCAGAAGTCAACAAGCTTTCTGACCTGAGTTGTGTCACATGGGTAGACAACTGCCTCAGGAAGACTGTCAATCCGGTTTTCCCTCAGCCTCATCAAATCCCACATCGTCTTTCCATATGCAACGCTCAGTCTGTCATAGTCATCAATGCTCACATTTGACTTTCCGACAATATCCTTCAGCTTATTCAGTTGTACTGGCGTGAGACGTGACTTCATGGCTTGAGGAAGCTTGACGGTGTCTAGTCCAAGGTTCGAACGATAATCCGAGAAATCCTCATCAGTCATCTCAAACTTTTCCTTCATCATTCGATAAAGGCTTTCCTTTGGCACTTTGAACGCCTCAGGATCTCCCCACTTGAATATTGAACGAAATGATTTCTCCGGTGCTTTCTCTGTGAACCATTTAGGCTCGAATCCCTTATAAGGCTTACTCATGGCATCTGCTCCTGTTGCTTCGATGAATTCTTCTATACAATGGCTTCATTCTTGGATAAAGCCTTTCATAAGTTTGGTCGTACATTTCACGGTACATCCGATGATTGTCCTTATTCGGCTGGAATACATCCGCATAATGAACCATTGAGTGGACTGCCTCCTCCCAGGAACGGAACTCACCGGAAGCCACCATTCCAATTATCGCAGCGCCAAGTGCACTGGTCTCACAGGTATGACACCTGTAGGCAGGAAGTCCAAACACGTCGCAGGCCATCTGACAGACGACCGAACTCTTTGAGCCACCTCCACTTATGCAAATTCCCTTCGCTTCGGTCTTCGACTGCTTCTGCATCGTCTCAAGGCCCTCGAGAAGTCCAAAGTTGATTCCTTCCAGAATCGCACGATACAGGTGAGCCCTGGTATGATAATCGGAAAGCCCCATTATTGTACCCTTGGACTCAAGCTTCTTGAGACCTGGACACCAGTAAGGCTGAAGAATCATTCCATCCGCTCCCGGCGGAGTCAGATCCAGCAGCTTGTCGAGCATGGGCTCAACAGGCAGTCCGGTCCGTTCGCTTTCCAACCTCTCTTCCAGTCCAAAGTTCTGTGAGAACCATTTCACCATCCAATATCCGCGGTAGATCTGAATCTCGGGATTCCAATGCCCCGGCAAAGCGGCAGGATATGCAGGCATGAACTTCTGAGGTTCAACATAATGGTCCAAGGTAAGCTGAACAGTGGCAGTCGTGCCTAAAGAAATGGCGACTGAATCACCGTTCAGAACGCCACAGCCAAGGGTCTCACATCCTTTGTCCGTGGCACCTGCTGTCACTGTGAGGCCACGTGGAAGTCCTGTGGCAGCACTGGCCTTTTCATTGACATGACCAATCAAAGCTCCGCAAGCGACCAAAGGTGGCAGCAACGAGGTTTCAACAGGTGTAGCCTGCCACATCAGGGAACCATCTCTTCGGTAATTCAGCTTATGGTAGTCAAATGGAATATGACCACATTGGTTCCCCACCGAATCAATCAGCTCTCCAGTGAGCATGTAGTGGAACCAGCATTCCAAAGAAATGAAATGGCGCATCTTCTCATATATGTCCCTTTGGTTCTCCCATATCCAGCTCGTCTTGGTCACCTGTCTCTGCTGCCTTGCGACATCGTGCATTCCGACAAGGCGAAAGATCAGGTCATAAAGAACAGGAACGGGCTTGGGGCTTCCGGAAGTACGCTGATCGAGCCAGACAATTGATGGTCTGAGAACATTCATGTCCTCATCCAAGCATACATATGTATCCCTCATTGTGGACAAAGTGAGAGTCTCTATTTGCTTCATGACATTATCTGGCATGGAACTGAACAGCTTCTTTGTGCACATGCAAAGACATGACCACCAATATAGTGGATTCTGCTCTGCCCAACCCTTCTGAGGGCTGTCATATGGTTCTATGAACTTGACAGAATTGGAAGCTATTATTGCACCCTTTCGGTCAAACACTATCGCTCTTATGCTTTGAGTGCCACAATCAATGCTCAATGCCAATCCACTCCGATACATGTTTTCCTCGCTTTCCTATATCAAGCTGCAACTTGCTGCAAAATCATAGCCCATGACACTTGCCACTCTGTCACCGACAGACAGTGGCTCACTTATCACAACCCCTTTCAGAGCCAGACTCACCTTGACCATGTCCTCTCGTGGAATTCTCTTCTCACTTATCACTGGAAGACGCCCAGCATGAAACAGCTTTGCCATTTCATCTGAAAGAGCGACAGTCGTTGTGAGGAACCTCACAGGATGAAGGACTTCACTCACTCCGAATTCCTTGCCTTTGGGGCATGAGTTGCCACTGACTTCAATGGCATCAGCCGAATCATACTTCACCAGAAGGGAACAACCCTTGGGACAACTCACACAGGTCAGGGATAGAGTCATCTTGATTTCTCCTTAAGCACCGCAACAATCGGAAATGATGGATCAATTGACTTGGTATCCATGACCAGCGTCTCCATCTGTGGAGGTCTCAGCTCTGAATAATCCTGTCCCATGATCACATTGTCGTTCTGAACTATCTCCAACCTCATGTCTTCCAGCTGTTCAGAAGAGCGGAAGAA
>JAAYFO010000104.1 GCA_012728215.1 Spirochaetales bacterium
CATCAAGGCCTGGATTATCAGATACCGGATGAAGTCTATAGAAAAGGATGTTTCCCCGTTGGGGAAGACGATACCAAAGAACAGGTAGCATGAAATTCCTTATTTTCTATCTTTCCTGTCTTGACAGAGGTCTTAGCTCAATACAAAGAGCTGAAAGACCTTGATAGCCATATCAAAGATGCCTCATTCCTTTGGGCAGTAAATCACGAAATTGTGGATATTAGTGATTATTCACTTTATGACCAATTACGAAAGAAAAGAAATGAGATTACTCATAACCTTTTGGATTATGCCTGTAAGGATATTCCAAAGGAGGATCTTGAATTATTTCAAAGAATGACGCTTCTTTACCAGAAGATTGATAGATGGTGGATAAATGAAGTTGAACTTCCAACAAATCCAGAAGAATATCAATTGCCAGATGTTGATCATGATCGTGTTGTGGGCAATCAATCTCTCATACTTTCATATGTTGAGAAATTAATTCTGGGAGATAATGCTTCGGAATCATCAACGGAGATACTAAAGATGTTCATTCGGTATTGTGAATCAAATTGAACAGTTTCTGATAATCTACCAATAATCTAAAGGTATTTAATCTGTTTTTGAGAAAAAATCACAAAAACCTTGAAAAAACTACTAATTCTATTATAATTAGTTGTATAAAAGCAAGGAGAATCCAATATGCTTGTTCAATTCACGCTTAAGAACTTCTGCTCATTCAGGGATGAGCATACCATATCGTTCCTGGCATCAAATGACAAGAATCTTCGGGATGATAATACTTTCCAAGTCAATTCGAAGACAAGGCTGCTGCGTACAGCAGTGCTGTACGGTGCAAATGCAAGCGGAAAGACTAACATATTCAAAGCTCTTCATTTCTTTCTTCAGTTCGCAGTCACATCAGGCCCTCATATGCAGAAGGGTGACAGAATCGGGATCAATCCTTTCATCCTTTCAAAGAGTACTGTGAACGAGCCTTCTTTCTTTGAGCTGGTATTCTATCATGCAGTCGAAGGACGAGAACCGATTCGCTACCGTTACGGCCTTCAGCTGAGCCAGGATCATGTCATAGAGGAATACCTTTACGCAGTCAACAATCTCAAGGAAGTGATGCTCTTCTACAGGGAAGGGCAGAAGATTGAATGCAGCTTAACGAATTTCAAGGAAGGATTAAAGGTTCCTCGCGATACGGTGAGGGAGAATGCTTCATTCCTCTCTGTGTGCGCTCAGACGAATGGCGAGATAGCTGGAAGAATAATCACATACTTCAGAGTTATTGGCATCTTTTCCGGAAATGAGGAATTCCCTCCCATTGCTATGTACATGAAGCCCAATGATGAGATGCATGCAAGAATCATCAATTTTCTTCATTTTGCTGACCTGCAGATCGATGATTATCAGAAACGCAAGCTTCCTGTTGATTTCGCTGGTATTGCTGATCCTGAATTCCGTGATTTCTTAAAATCAAAAATGCCGGATGGATATTCTGAAAAGCTATTCTTCGGTCATCCTCTTTATGATGGAAATGAAAAGATCGGGATTCAGTACATTCCTGAAGAAGAAGAATCAACAGGGACGAACAAGCTCTTTTCCTATTCCAGTGTGATTCTTGATGTGTTATCGAAAGGCGGAGTGCTGTTTGCAGATGAATTTGATTCATCCCTTCATCCTTTGATTGTTGAGAACATCATCAAGCTTTTCAATTCTCCGAAGGATAATCCTCACAATGCGCAACTGGTGATCTCATGCCAGTCGGTGCATATCATGACAAACAAGCTGTTTAGGCGTGACCAGATATGGTTCTGCGAGAAAGATCAGCATGGTGCATCTGATCTGTATTCTCTATTTGACTTTGACGAGCCAGTCAGAAAGGATGCAAGCTATAACAAGAACTATCTCAAAGGGAAGTACGGAGCCATTCCTGCAATAGATGAAATCAGACTGCATATGGGTGAGGTGTGAGCATGGCGAAAAGGATGCTGCCCAAAGTACTGAAGAGAAAACCTCAGAGAATCAGGAAAGTCCGCAGAATCCTAATAGTATGCGAAGGAGAAAAAACCGAACCGAATTACTTCAAGGCTTTCCCCAGCAAGCCTGAAGTCTTTGACTTCCTCGACGTGGTCGGAACAGGATCCAACACTGTCTCAGTAGTGCAGAAGGCAATTGAACTGAAAAACGAGGCAGAAGCTAGAAAAGATCCATACATTGAGGTTTGGGCTGTCTTCGATAGAGATTCGTTTCCGATGGAAAACTTTACGAAAGCAATCAAGCAGGCTGCTGGAAATGGAATACATTGTGCCTACTCAATTGAATCATTCGAGCTTTGGTATCTTCTTCATTTCAACTATTGCGAAAGCCAGTTGAGCCGAGATTCTTACTGCAAGAAACTGACTATTGCCATGAATGAGCATTACAAGAAGAATGATCATGAAATGTACAAGAAACTGCATTCCAAGATGGGTACTGCTTTGAAAAATGCCGCCAAGCTGCATTCCGTCCAATGTCAGAAGAAGCTGTCAGACCAGAACCCAATAACTCTGGTCTTCCAATTGGTGCAAAGGCTTGAGAGTTAGCAGTATGGCGAAGTGGAAAGGTTTGCCCATAGCCAACTTCCTAAGCCCTCAATATTGGATTATTTCTTGCATAAGCTGGCTTGCTTGATGAAAGTTTATCACATTCTGTTTCTGATTGTTTAACTTGCCACATAGTGTTGATTCTCAAATACAGGAAGAAGAACCTTTACGTTGATGGCAGTGTTGTCAGTCCTGTTTCTTTCTCTCATTCCATTCCTTCGGCATGAATACAATAGGATTGATTCCAAACGCCTTGCCTAGCTTGTCTGCCATCTTCACAGATATAGGCCTGATGCCGGTCTCCATGTTTGAGACATACTGCACAGGGACACTGAGCTTCCCGGCCAGTTCTTTCTGGGTCCAGCCACGGATGCTCTTTCGGTTAGTCTTCAAAGCAACTGACGGGGTGTAGCCATTTCTGAAATCCTTGAACCAGTCAGTCTCGAAGATGTCCTTCTCATCCTCGTTGTCGAGGGTGACGTTGTCATTGCCGAACCGCTTCCTGACATCGTTGATGAAATCATTTAGAATGCCTGATTTCTGCAAACGCAGGCGAATCAGAAATGTTTGGCATAGAAATCTTCTGCTGCCTTCAATGATTGCCTAGCATCATCGATCAAATAGTTGACTTTTCCTTCAAAATAGGTGAAACTATGACTGAAAACGTCATAGTTTTCCAAGGAGAGAAAATGGTACTTGAGTATGGAGGCAGGAACTGCTGGGCTTTCAAGGAATGGATTGAAATCAGTTTCAAGCTGAATGGAAATGTTCCTTCTGACATCGGATTTTCTAATAAACGAGTTCTGCCTGTCCTCAGTTTCATGGGATCGAATGCTTCAGGCAAGACATGTGCAATGCGGGTTCTCGCATTCATAAAGGATTTCTGCTTCAACTCCTTTAGATATTCGCCGGATTCGGACATTCCATTCGATTCTTTCTTTGGAAACAATGATGAATCAGAGTTCTTCATTTTGTTTTGTCTTCCAGACTCAGTTGATGACGAGTATACATATGAACTCTCACTAAACACCAGAAGGGTCGGCAGCGAAAGATTATCAAAGAATGAGAAACTTGTTTTTGAGAGGAAAGCGAACGAAATCGCATTTGATGCTTTCTTCAACGCCAGCACTGAAGTGATCCTGAGAAGCAATGCATCATTCTTCTCTACTTTCTTTCAGTATGGGATCAAGGCGGCAGAACCATTCAAGGCTTTGTTTGAGAAAATTGTCACAAACGTAAGTTATCAAGGATTGTTTGAAGGATTTCCTTTCGATGCGCCAACATATTACCATGACAATCCAATCATGCTGAAGCGGGTTGTGGAAGAACTGAAGCGCTTTGACACCGGCATTGAATACATTACTATCCAAGACACTTACGATCCCAATGGCAAATCCACTTTCATTCCACTGTTCCTCTTCAAGACTGCCGATGGAATGAAGGAACTTCCATTCATGGCGCAATCAGAAGGCACAAAGCTTCTGTTCTCTCGACTGCTTGACTATTTCTATGTTCTGGACAACGGCGGGCTCCTTGCTGTTGATGAGATAGACCTTCATCTTCATTCCAATCTAGTGCCTATGCTTATTGAATACTTCAACAAGCCTGAGAATAACCCTAAGCAAGCTCAGCTGGTGTTCACATCGCATGATTCATCATTGATTGACTACTTGAAGAAATACAGCACTTATCTTTTTGAAAAGAAGAACAGTGAAAGCTATTGCTATAGAATCGATGAAATTCCCAATAACATCAGAATAAGAAACGACAGGCCGCTGGAACCCTCCTACAAGAGCGGAGTGTTTGGAGGCGTGCCCAGAATTGGCTAGACACAATTCATTAAAAGACAGTAAATTAAGATCTTTTTTTAACCAAGCGGATGTTGTAACCCAATGTCCTGAGTATATTTCCTTCAACTTCAAATTCGTAAGCAGAGAAAACGGGAATGGACAGGATTTCTCCGAATGGAACGAAGAGGGCATCAAGGAATTGTGTTCCAAGCTGAGAGATTTTTCCGGAAAGACTGTTTTGGAATTGAAGCAGGACAAGAGTCTGGTTGTTTATGGAGACTTCCCGAGAAATTCAGCTTTGCACCTTCCGATTTCACTTCCAGAGAATGGCCTTAATTGGGGGCGCCTTCGCCTTGATGGAAAGAAGAGGGTTGCTGGCTTCTTCTTGGTGGAACCACCCGAAATGGCAAAGAATGTTTTCTATCTAGTCTTTCTTGATGCGGAGCATGAGTTTTATCCAGTGGAAAAGAAGCATACTTAGGGCCGGAGCCTGAAAAAGAACCCATTGCTCTCCGGCTTTCTTAGCTATCTTTTTTCTTGCATAGTGCTACAACTTGTGCGAACTTTTCGGCTTCTAGGCGTGATGCAAGCCACAGGCTAGACCCGTGGTCAAGATTGTCAAAAAATGCGGAAGCTAAGGTTAGTATGCCTAGAACTAAAGTTGGGAAATTGATATTGAATGTGTCAGTCCTAATATTACAACTTATTTATTGAATAACAACTTAAAATAAGTTACAATACAAAAGAAAGTTAATAGAGGGGATAAAACAGTGGAATACTTGAATCAAGTGCTGGGGATCAGGGTTGTTTACAAGGACGATGCTCCGACCTCGATGCCCAACTTTATCTATTCACGTTACAGGCTGCAAAGGGTTAAGCTAGACGGCAAAGCTGCCGTATTCGTGTATCCGAAAGATGAGCTGGAAGCTGTAAGCGCCGTAAAAAAGCAACTTGAAATGATTGCAAAGACAGAGGAAGCACCGGCTGTATTGGTTCCAGATCACTTAACATACCGTCAGAAGGAATATCTCCTCCGCGATCACATTCCGTTTATCGTTGATGGCAAGCAGATATACCTTCCATTTATGGCTCTTTACCTTCAGGAACGCGGAGATGGAGAGAAGCAGAAGACAGAAACTATGCTCCCGTCTGCACAATTGCTTCTGCTGCACTATATTTACCATGGATGCGGAGAAATGCTGACCAGCGATGCCTCACAGCAACTCGGCTTCACGGCAACATCTATTTCCAGGGCATCAAGACAGCTTGAAGAGATGGGCCTGATTCAAACGGAAAAACGAGGGGTTCAGAAAGTCATTCATTCTGATAAAACGCCAGAGGAGATGTTTGAGGAGGCAAGAGGAAACCTAAGCAATCCGGTAAAGAGGACGATTTATGTTCCCAAATCGGCGCTCAATGAAGCTCTTCCCATGAGCGGGTACTCTGCATTATCCGAGTATTCGATGATGAATCCGCCGATGGCCGAGTGCTATGCTGCCGGGAGTGTAGCTGCATGGGAAGAAGTGGCGTCTAGCAAGCTTCAGAGCACAGACGACCAGTGTGCTGTAGAATTATGGCGGTATGATCCTCAGAAACTTGCTAAAGGAAATTGTGTGGACAAGCTTTCTTTGGTGCTTGCATTAAGCGAAGACAGGGATGAGCGCATCGAGGGAGCGGTAGAAGAGTTATTGACAAGCGTATGGGAGGAACTCAATGGTAGAAGGAATTGACAGCTTCAGAGAGTGGTTCAAAGGCTATGAGGATACATATGTCATCATTGGCGGCACAGCTTGTGATCTATTGATGACTGATGGGGGCTTGGATTTTCGTGGTACAAAGGACATCGACCTTGTGCTGATTGTCGAGGCGGTGAATGTGAAATTTGCAAATCGTTTCTGAAAATATGTGGAAGCTGCTGGATATGAGCATCGCAACAAGAGCACGGGCAAATCACAGTTTTATCGCTTCACCAATCCTCGGCCTGGAAATTATCCGAAGATGATTGAGCTCTTTGCGAAGAAACCAGATGCCATTATTCTGCCAGAGAATGCTGCGCTTACCCCGCTTTTGTTCGCTGATGAGATTTCAAGCCTATCAGCCATTCTTCTGAACGATGATTACTACGATTTTTTGAAACAGGGGAGGGTCTGTGTTTCCGGTGTTACAATCCTGGATGCGATGTATTTGATTCCTTTTAAAGCCAAAGCTTGGATTGACTTGTCTGTCAGGAAAGCGGCAGGAGAGCAAATAGACAGCAGGAACATCAATAAACACAAGAATGATATT
Source organism: Spirochaetales bacterium (assembly GCA_012728215.1). GTDB lineage: Bacteria > Spirochaetota > Spirochaetia > Sphaerochaetales > Sphaerochaetaceae > JAAYFO01. The sequence goes on from JAAYFO010000104.1 coordinate 6,653, forward strand.
TTTCGTTTATCAGAATTGCTGGATAAAAACCAGGAGCCGCTCGGTAATATGCCGACAGCCGTAAAGAATGACATGCGTATTTTCTTAGAGAAAATTGCTGATGAAGACGTCGACCTGAAACAGCTGGGAGTTCGTGGGAAAACCAAGGAGTCCATCATCAAGCAGTTGATGGGAATTTACGAGTGAGTAAGACGTTTCCCCGTATTGATGCTACGTTATAGTTCTTGACGCACAGATATACTGTCCGGAGAATTGTCTTGTTTTCTAAAGCTTTGCATTGTATATTAAAGAATACAGGGGAATTTGTAGTTCGTGCAAGGTTATCATGCAAATGACAAGAAGAGGTGCATTGATTTTGTTGCGCATGGTAATTTGATAATCTGCAAGGATGAGTATTATCTTGGTACAGGAATGTATTTCGGGAATCATCTTTCAGAAGCGGAATGGTGGTTGTCAGAAAAAAAGAAAAGAGATGATTGTCAAAGCAGAATTGAAAATTGATGATCAGAATCTGTTAGACCTTACAGATACGGCAGTATGTGATTTGCTTGAGAAGCTGTTAGAAAAGCTTGACCATGTTTTGGTGAAAACTTACAATATCAAATCCGTCGCAGGAGTGAAGAATTGCCTTGGAAGGGAAATAGATGCTCTTTTTGATGGATTCCAAAGATATCTGGGACGGTTTTCAGTAGTAAAGGGACGTCGGTATTATGACAAGAAAAGGGGTTCTTCTTTCTTGCAAAATACCAATTTGACAGATAAGAGCGTGGATATCTTTTCCGCGAGGAGACAAGAAGCAATAGGAAAGAAGCAGATTGTAGAAAAATGAAGAATAATTTAACAGCAGCAGAGACTCTAGAATCTCTGCTGGAAAAAGTGGATCAGTTTTCTGATAGCAAGCTTTATTCCTATATGATGGATAATTCTGAATCATTCAGAAGCTTGGTTGCTGATATCAAAGACACTTAAGAAATTGATAGCTAAAGGAGAATTCATAGCTACAGGCCTTTTTATGCTGAGGTATGGCGAAGTGGAAGGGTTTGTCCATATCCTCCCTTCCTAAGCCTTCGATATTGTATTATACTTTGCATAAGCATCAGGAGATGAAATGTCCATATTCAAAGACAAGGTTTTATTGATAACAGGCGGCACAGGCTCTTTCGGCCATGCGGTGCTCAACAGGTTCCTGGACACAGACATCAGGGAGATTCGCATCTTCTCCCGGGATGAGAAGAAGCAGGATGACATGCGCCATGAATACAACGATCCCAAGATCAAGTACTACATAGGCGATGTACGTGATTACCGCAGCATCCGGGATGCCCTCAACGAAGTTGACTACGTCTTCAGCGCTGCGGCTCTGAAGCAGGTTCCATCCTGCGAGTTCTTCCCTATCGAAGCAGTGAGGACCAACGTCCTGGGCACGGAGAATGTGCTCAGCGCCTGCATTGACGCAGGAGTGAAGAAAGTAGTGTGCCTGTCAACCGACAAGGCTGCATACCCGATCAACGCCATGGGAATCTCCAAGGCGATGATGGAGAAGGTCTTCGTTGCAAAGTCACGCACCGTCGATCCGTCTAAGACCCTGATCTGCGGCACCCGCTACGGCAACGTAATGTGCTCAAGAGGCTCTGTCATACCGCTTTGGATCCAGCAGATCAAGGAAGGAAAGCCCATCACCGTCACCGAGCCAGCAATGACAAGGTTCATCATGAGCCTTGAAGATGCAGTGGATCTTGTTCTGTATGCCTTCGAGCATGCCCAGGCCGGAGACATACTTGTCCAGAAGGCACCTGCATGCACCATCGGAGACCAGGCCCAGGCCGTGAAGGAGATGTTCCACGCAGACAACGAAATCAAGCAGATCGGCATCCGCCATGGAGAGAAGATGTACGAGACTCTTCTCGCCGACGAGGAATGCGCCAAGGCAGAGGACATGGGAAACTTCTACAGGGTTCCCGCTGACAACAGGGATCTGAACTATGACAAGTATTTCGTGACAGGCAGTACCAAGAAATGCACCCTTGCTTCGTTCAACTCCAAGTCCACCAAGCAGCTCACGATCCCTGAAATCAAGGAAACGATGATGAAGCTCTCATACATCCAGGAGCAGATGAAGGAGTGGGAGGAGGAGAGGACAAAGTAATCTATTTTTAAGATTCTATTGACCTTTTGAAAAGTCCCCTCAGTTTGATGTGGTTTGAACGACACCCTTGTGGTATGATGAATGCCATGAGGGTGTTGCTGTATTAGGGCATTAAGTAAGGAATAGCAAGATGCTGGATGAAATAACGATACAAGGATACAAATCAATCCAGAACATGGATGCATTCAAGCTTATGAAACTGAATGTTCTCATAGGTGAAAACGGTGCAGGTAAAAGCAATTTCATTTCGTTTCTAAAAACGCTTAACAGCCTCATGCTTGGCCAATTCAATATAAATGGTTCAGAGAACTTCGTTGCCAGAAGTGCCTTGTTTCGTGGTTCTGACACTTCTGATAAAATTGCCTTTTCTTCGCAATTCGGTAAAATAGGCTATTGTTTTGATATAGTACCTTCGTCAGATGAACTGTTCTTCTTTGAAAATGAATCTATCTGCTGCAACCTTGGCAGCTCTCATGATGACTGGAGAAGACTTGGAAATTCAATGTGCGGTAAGCTGATGCTTCCTAAGAAAGCGACAGATAATGGACCTGATTTCGATAGCATTAGAATCCTCTTTGATGCAATCAGCTCTTGGCAATTCTATCATTTCTATGGAAGCAATTCGTCCTTGATGAAAGGTCCTCATGCAGCCGAAAGCTGCAAGCATCTGAAAGGAGACGGCTCCAATCTCGGTTCTGTTCTTCTTGCAATGAAGGACAACGAAGAATCCAGACGCTACTATAAAGAGATTGTTGATTCCGTTCAACTGGTGATGCCAAGCTTTGCTGATTTCATCCTGGCACCTGATTCTGAGAACCATGGAACAACTGTCAGTATCAACTGGCGGACAAATTGCAGCGATTGTCCCATGCAGCAAGATGATTTCTCGGATGGTATGTTGCGCTTCATCTGCTTGGCTGCAGTGTTTCTTCAGCCAGATCCTCCAGAAATGATAATCGTGGATGAACCAGAACTTGGGCTTTCAGTAAAGGCTATCGACATTCTCTCGGAAATGATTATTTCTGCTTCAAAGAAAACTCAGATAATCATCGCAACACAATTCTCAAGATTAATTAGCCATTTTTCCTGCGAGGATCTGGTTGTAGTCAAAAAGATGATGGGTGCTTCCTCTTTTGAACGATTGAAAGAAAAGGATTTCTCTGTTTGGCTTGAGGACTATTCGCTTGGTGAGCTTTGGGAGAAGAACATAATACAAGGGGTGGCGAAGAATGAATAGCTTTTCAGAAGTTTGTGAAGAAGTATTAATCAAGCAGGATGGTAATAGAAACAATTCGGTTGCTGATGGCTTTTCTTCAGCTGTACTTAAGAACGTTGCCTGCCAGAATAATTCTGTGATGACTTCTTGGATCAAGGAAAGCGAAGCAGCGTTTTCAGAAATGCTGAAATCTTATCAAAATGAGTATGTTTTTCTTAATCAGCTTTTTAACAAGATAGTTCTTGGAACACACAGCCTTAACACCACAACTGCATTCTCACAGCTTTGGGTCGAGAGCAGCAAAGCCGACTTCGTAGTGATCAATGGCAAAGCAGTCGTATACGAAATCAAGACAGACCTCGACAACCTTTCCCGGCTTGAGGGACAGCTTGCCGATTATTACAAAGCTTTCTCGAATGTGGTGATTGTCTGCGGTGAGAAGAATCTTCCGTCAGTGCTCAGATTCGCAGAAAATTCTTCTGCTGGAGTTCTTTGCATGAAAAGGAAAGGGTCTTTTGCAACAATCAAGCCATATATAGAAAACAATGATCATCTGGATTCTGAAGCGATTTTCAGATTGCTCAGGAAACCTGAATACACAGAACTCATTCTTTCTCTTGGCGAGAATCTCCCTGCTTGCAAAGAAGTCGATTACTATCAGGAGTGCAAGGCGATTGTGTCTTTGCATCCTGCAACCGAAGTGGCAGGGAAAGCAATGACTATTCTGAAGAAGCGTGATAGAATCAAGAAGGAAGGTTCATATAAGACTATCCCTTATTCTTTGAGAGCTTCCTTGTATTTTTCCAATCTTTCCAAAAAGGAGAGGAGTCGTTTTTTTGATTTAGCTGTATAGGAGTATTCTTATGTATTATCCTTATTTGAGGGGAAAGCAATACGAATTGCTTGCATTGCGTGAGCTGTATGAAAAGAA
>JAAYFO010000105.1 GCA_012728215.1 Spirochaetales bacterium
AAAGGCTTCACCAGCAAGAAGGCGGAAGAGAAATATACGATCAAACATGGTGAAGACATGGAAATCAAGGCTGCAGGCTGGCATGTGGATGCTGATACTCTTTCCGGCGGAAACCAGCAGAAGGTAGTCCTTGCCAAGTGGATTGGAACGGAGCCGAAGATTCTGTTCCTGGATGAACCGACCAAGGGAATCGATGTGGCGACAAAAGCCGCAGTTCATGAGTTCATGGTGGAAATGGCCAGGCAGGGAAAGGCAGTCATAATTGTCAGTTCCGAGCTTCCGGAGGTGATTGGCATGAGCAATAGAATTGTTGTGCTGCACGAAGGTTGCCAGATGGGGGAATTCAGTGGAGCTGCAATCACTCAGGACAATATCATGAAAGCTGCAATTGGCGAAAAGGTGGATATCAGATGAATCAGAAATCTTCAACTGCAATAGACAAGTTATGGAAGTGGATGACAGGAAGAAGAGAGACCAGCCTTGTGGTGCTGCTTGTGCTCAGCTGTGTATTCATCGCAATCCTTTCTCCCACGTTCTTTTCGATGTACAACATCGATACTATAATCAACGACATTGCCATTCTGGCAATTGTTTCCATAGCTCAGTTCTTTGTCATTCTTTCTAATGGAATAGACATTTCTGTCGGAGCTATCATTGCTTTTTCAGGCATGGCGTGCGGAATGATAAATCAGGATCATCCTGGAACCCCTGTCTTTCTGATCATCCTTGTAGGCATTGGATTGGGATTTGTCATGGGTGCGATCAATGGTGTGTTGGTGGCATATGGCAAGATTCCACCTATCATCACAACTCTGGGTACTACGAGTATTTTCCGCGGAGCGACTTTTGTTCTGTCAAAGAACACATGGGTCACAGCACATGAGATGACTGATGCCTTCAAGGGATTTCCAAGAGGAAGATTTCTCGGAATCACGACACTGGTATGGTGTGCATTGATAGTGATAGTAATCACCTATGTATTCTCCAGGTATTCCCGCACAGGTCGGGCAATCTTCGCAATAGGTGGAAATCCGACTGCGGCGAGGTTTGTCGGTGTTTCGGAACCCAAGACACGGTTCATCGTATTCGTGATATCCGGGCTTCTTTGCGGGTTTGCCGGCTTCCTGTGGACAACACGTTACGCTTCGGCAGTGAATGAGATGGCTACCGGATTTGAGATGCAGGCAGTTGCTTCCTGCGTTCTTGGAGGCGTGAACTTCTCAGGTGGCAGTGGTGGAATAATTGGTGTCGTTCTGGGTGCGTTGTTCTTCGGCATCATCAATAATGCATTGCCTTCTCTTTACCTGAACACCTTCTGGCAATTGTTTGTCCAAGGACTTGTAGTATTGATTGCATTGATGATCAACACGATTGTTGAGGACAGGAAGGCAAAGACACTTCTTGCACAGAGGAGGTTGAGCAAATGAAAGAGAATTCAAGTGATAGACGTGATCTGGTAGCTGCAACTCGTCTGGTGGATGAATCGGGCTTGAAGAATCGTATTATCGAGTTCTTCACCAAATGGGAAGTCCTTCTGGCAATCATATTCGTTCTGGTGTTCATCGTCTTTGGAAGTATCACTCCCAAGTTCCTCAGGCTGAAGAATCTGCTTAATCAATCGGGTACTTTCATGGAGAAGTCCATAATGGCACTTCCAATGATATTCATAATCATGTGTGGTGACATAGACATCAGTGTTGCGTCGATAGTCGCTCTCAGTGGATTTGGCATCGGAATGGCGGCGGAATCGGGTGCGCCTACAATAGTGCTTGTTCTGATTGGTCTTGGAATAGGCGTTGCCTGCGGTCTGGTAAACGGGCTTCTTGTCACTGGTCTGAACATGCCGGCGATTGCAGTGACTCTGGCGACACAGTCGATCTTCCGAGGAATATCAAAAGGTGTCCTGGGTGAGCATGCCTGCACCAAGTATCCGGAAAGCTTCATGTTCTTCGGACAGGGTACCATTGGTGGTACAAGGATTCCTTTCTCCCTTCTTCTGTATGTGATTCTTGCTGTGATCATGTTCTTTGTCCTCCAGCGCACAGTGTATGGAAGACGTCTGTACGCCATCGGAAGCTGTGCGGAAGCAGCACGGTTCTCTGGAATCAAGGTCAGAAGGGCAAAGATTCTCAATTTTGCTCTCATGGGACTTTTCTGCGGAATCGCCGCAATCCTTCTTTCTTCGAGGATTTGCTCCGTCAGATCCAACATAGCTGATGGATATGACATGGAAGTAATAACCTTGGTCGTACTTGGTGGTGTAGCCATCACAGGTGGAAAGGGTACAGTCTATGGAGTGGTGATCAGCAGTTTTCTTGTCGGTTTCCTGAAGTTTGGACTTACTCTTCTTAAGGTCAGCGGTACTTATCAGACAATTGCAGTTGGTGCTCTGCTCATAATAGCAGTTCTTCTTCCAAGAATGCTGGATATGTTCAAGGCGAACAGAAAGCTTGCAAGGCAACAGGCACAGGCCAAGCTGGAGGAATCGCAGATTTTTGCCAAGTGAAATCAACGCGATTCAGAATGATTTGAGTTTCTGCAAAGTAAACGGGACCGGATGACATCCGATCCCGTTTATGGCATAAAAACTTTTGGAGGTTTTTTTGGGCTAGATTGCAAGCAGACCCCTGTCGGAGGCAAATTCCTTGTTCTTGATGTTCTTGAAGATTTCGACAAGCTTTTCCACCGTGAGCTTCTTCTTGTCCTCTCCATTTACATCCAGGATTATCTGCCCCTCGTCCATCATTATCAACCGGGTTCCATATTCTATTGCGAACTGCATGTTGTGTGTGACCATGACAGCAGTAAGCTTATAGGCAGAGATGTATTTCTGAGTCAGAGCCATGACAGTCGCCGCATTGCCTGGATCAAGCGCTGCAGTATGTTCATCCAGAAGGATGACCTTAGGATTGCTGAGCACCGTCATCAGCAAAGTCAGGGCTTGCCTCTGTCCCCCTGAGAGAAGACCGACATTGTCTTTCAATCTGTCCTGAAGTCCGATCGGCTGAAGCAGTTTCCTGAATTCTTCACGTTTCTTATCGGTCAGGCTGATCGTGAATCCCCGCATGCCCTTTCGGGACGCTGTGATCATGTTGTCTTCTATGCTCATGTTGGCGGCAGTGCCTTTTGTCGGATCCTGGAATATACGTCCGATTGTGAAGGCTCTCTTGTATTCTGGGCTGTTGGTCACATCATTCCCATTCAGGATTATTTTTCCACTGGTCAGAGGGTATGATCCACTTACTAG
>JAAYFO010000106.1 GCA_012728215.1 Spirochaetales bacterium
GCACCGGCGACTGTGCCGGGCCAAGGCTTTTATGCGCCGCATATGAAAGAAACCAGCAGCCATCATCATTGGCCGAGTTCTTCTACGGGGACGGATCTTTTGAAAGCGGAACCTTTCTCCCGCCGTGCGATTCAAGATGCAAGCCGATACTGAAGCACATCATCGGACTGGATATAATATTTCTGGACGATGAGATAATAGTAGTGGACAAGCCCGAGGGGCTGCTCAGCATTCCAGGAAAGGGACCTGAAAAATTCGACAGTGTTGCGAGCCGTGTCAGGCATCATCTTCGACATGTCATTGCACAGCCATGCGTTCACCGCCTGGATCAGGCAACATCGGGACTCCTGGTTCTGGGTCTGACAGACAATGCCCATGACACACTTTCTATGGATTTCGAAAAAAGAAACGTCGGCAAGGAATATGAAGCGCTGGTCGAAGGCATTATAACAGAAGATTCGGGAACCATAGACCTTCCGATGCGTCTGGATACGGAACATCGCCCACGACAGATAGCAGACCGGAAGAACGGCAGGCAGGCGATAACAGACTGGGAGAAGATCAGAGTGGAAAGATATGAAGGCAGGAATGTCACAAGACTGAAGCTTATGCCCAGAACCGGAAGAACCCACCAGTTGAGGGTGCATTGCTCAGAAGGGCTCGGCCATCCAATAGTAGGAGACAGACTCTATGGGAAAGCAGACAGCCGCATGATGCTTTGTGCCTGCTATCTGGAATTCACACACCCTACTGCCAAAAAGCGAATGGAATTCAGAATTCCCTGCGATTTCTAGCAGAGCACTCGAAGCGCATTGCCATCCCACATTGCATCAAGAACGCTCTCAAGCATTCCGGCTTTATGCAATGCATCCCTGAGCACAGGCATGAATGAGACATCAGGAATTTCCAACGTACTTTCAATTCCATCAAAATCAGTACCAAGAGCAAGGACAGCACTTCCGCCTATCTGATATAGATGCATAGCGTGACGAACCAGATCTTCGATTCGGGTCACACGGCTTCCTTCACACAAGAAGGCTGAGCAGAAATTCAGTCCAATCACCCCGCCGCTCTCCGCTACGGCCTTGATCTGCTCGTCAAGGAGATTTCTTGGATGCTCACATAATGCGCAGCAATCAGAATGCGACGCAATGAAAGGCCGTTTGGATATTCTTGCAACATCCCAGAAACCTCCTTCGCTGAGGTGCGAGACATCAACGATGATTCCATGCTTCTCCATCTCTGGAATCAGCTGCATCCCGAAATCCTTCAGTCCCTTTCCCATTGCCTGAGGATCCAAAGAGTTGGGAAATCCAATTGCATTCTCGAAGTTCCACGTAAGTGCAATCATCCGAACCCCATATGAGGCGATCTCGGCAACCCTGTCGATCCTTCCTTCCAGCACATCGCCTTCTTCAATTGAAAGAATGGCCTGAAGCAGCTGATTGTCAGTTCTGACAGGCTTGAGAACCTGCTTCACCAGATCACTGTTCTTCGCCAATTCATCCCTGAACACATCCAGCATTCCCAAAAAAGTCTCGTAGGAGCTTTTTCCTTCGGTCTTCCTTACAAAAAGTGCAAAGATCTGAGCAAGCGAACCCCCTTTTCGGAGCTTTTCCAAATCCACATGAAAATCATTGGTTCTCAGCCCCTGCAATGACTTGCTGGCTTCAACCTGATGCGCATCCCTGGACTCGCATATCCTTAGTATCGTGTCGCAATGAAGATCAATCATTTCTGAAGTTCCCTTATCGGAGGATAGGCTTTCGCAACAGCAAGAGAAACGGCAAAACCTATAACTGCTCCGACAGAAGCCTGAACAATGTTCATCGGAACCTCGATTAATGCTGTGGTGAAGCCTGTGAGCACGGCTCCTCCTATGAGGAAGTAGCCACCTGCAACTATTACCACACCAATGGTTGAAGCAAGTATCTTTCTCACAGCATTGCGGTTTCGGCGAAGCAGCAAGGCAACTATAAGCCCTTCCGCTCCATGGACGATGAAGGAAATCGGGGCCCACTGAGCGTATCCGCTTATCATGTCGGCAAGCGCCGTTCCGACCCCAGCTGAGATGAATGCCACCAGCGGATTGAATGAGAAGGCACAGAAATAAATCGCCACATCACACAGGTTGAAATATCCCTTGGTAGTCGGAACACGGACAAACAATGTGAAAACGACCGTTATTGCCGTCATGATTGCCACAAGAGCAACCTTCAGCCCCACTCTGCTGTCTTTCCTGATCGCAGAACCGCCATTCTCTCTCTGTGGCTTGATCTCAACTGATGGATTCTTCATCTTGTCATCTTTCTTCATGCTGTTACTCCTGAATATCTCTTCTTCATTAATGCCATTATAAAAAAGCAGGCAGATGTTCAAATCCGTCTGCTTGCATAAATTCGTCAAAAGTGACTCACCTGCACTGCAGATTATCACCTACAAAAATCCCCTTGCTCCGATCCTTGGTCACCTTGTCTGCTGGAAAGATCTTTCCACTCATGCAGATGTAGACCCCAGGCTCAAGCAGCTGAACCGATGCTTCAGCGCATCCCAGATTGAAAACTGCATCCGAGAGCTCAAGCGAGTATGGAACCATCGCGCCAGTGAAAACAACTGTATGCCGGTCTTCGCTTGTCCGTTTATCAAGCAGCACATGCGCCGTTTCCACCATCGTGTCGGTTCCATGAACAACAATCACCATCCTTTCAGGACTGCTAAGACAAAGGTCCGCCACCTCTCTTCGCTGCTCGTCATTCATGAAAAGACTGTCTATTGCAAGCGGGCCTTCCAGTTCGACATCAAGAGTGCAGCGGCTCTGGGCGAGAATCCGGGGCAGCTGCGATCCCTGAAAAGTCAGTTCCCCCTTGATGGGATCATAAAGCTTATCAAAAGTTCCACCTGTGGTGATTATCCTAAGTTCCTTCCCCATGGTTGCCTCCGTATTACATGATATCACTTCCTCGTGGGAATTTGAATAACGTTTTGGTCAAACCTTGTCACTTTGCCCGCTTTACAAAACACAAAGGTTTGATTAAGTTTAGAGCAAGGAGCGAGACTTGGAAACAAACGAAACAGTCATGATCTGGAAGCACAGTTCGGATGAGAAGGACTGGGGCTTCATAGTGCGACCAAAAGATATCAGTTTTCTCTTCGAGACCAATCTTCTTGCCATTGAGTCAGGAATAAACATCACTGGAATGAAGGCTCTTCAGAAGAAAAACGGCTTTGCCAGTCTAAATGCCTTCCTCATAGATTCAATACGCAAAAAGGAAATCCGGCTTGTGGAGCCAAGATATCGAAATGCGATTGCCGACACATTCCTCTACAGCGAAGTTCCATCGATTCTTTGGTCCATAGAGGATGAAAAGCTTGTTTCCACAAGAGGCAAGGCGACTGTTCCTTACTTCATCTACAAATCAGATGAAGGATTCCGCTTCATCTGCGCTTCCGACTACACCAAGGACACATTCACCTACAATCCCCTGAGTGCAAATGCTGACGGCGATCTGACTTGGTATGATGGGAAAAGCAAGGAGAAGCTGGTCACGAAGAATTTCAACGGAATGTGTCTTGCCACTGTCATAAGAAACTCCGAATTTCCCAAGTTCCTGAAGAACAAAAGCTGACGTATGAATGTCCTCTCGATAGAAAATCTTTCCAAGACGCTGAAGGATGAGCCTCTGTTCTCCAATGTGTCACTGGGATTGGAGGAAGGTGACCATTTCGGACTGATCGGAAGCAACGGAACTGGAAAAACCACATTTCTGCGTCTCATCGCAGGGCAGCTTCATCCCGATGAAGGCACAATCTCAATCAACAGAAAATGTGAAACTGTGCTGCTGGAGCAGGAATTGTCCTTTTCCAATGACGACACAATCACAGATTATCTTCTTTCCGGACAAAGCAAGCGTACCGAAACTTACAAGGCGTACATGCAGGCCCACGATGAAATGACGATGAGCAGATTGTCAGACCAGCTGGACATGATCGATGGCTGGAATGTAGAGAAGGACTTCTCCATCTATCTCGCCGAGCTGAACGTGATTGAAAGTCCAGGCACATTGATGAAGGACCTCTCCGGAGGAACGCAGAAGAAGGTTTCACTGGCGAGGCTCATGGCGATGCGCCCAAATCTCATTTTGATGGACGAGCCTACAAACCATCTGGACATAGAATCCATAAGATGGCTGGAAAACAAGTTCGCCACTTCTTCGGCTACAATAATAGTCGTGACACATGACCGCTATTTCCTCAACAAGGTCTGCTCGCAGATAATCGAAATCGACAGGCGCAGCATCTACACTCATCCAGGAAACTACACTGCCTTTCTGGAAAGGAAGGCTCAACGTATCGCCGCATTGACCAAGGAACAGGACAGACTGGAGACAATTCTCCGCCGCGAGCTGGAATGGCTGAAGCGTGGTCCCAAGGCCAGGGCAGGAAAGGATTCCGGAAGGAAGCAGAGAATCGAGGAAATGCTTGATGCACGCCAGACAGTAGTCCAGCAGGGACCTTCTGACTTCACCAGCATTTCGCACAGGCTTGGAAAGAAGATCCTTGAAATCGAAGGAGTCTCCAAGTCATTCGATGGAAGATGCATCATTTCTGATTTCAGCATTTCCTTCACAAAAGGAATGAAGATCGGAATCATAGGCCGCAACGGCTGCGGGAAAAGCACGCTTCTGGACATTCTCACTCAGACGATTATTCCAGACAGCGGTCGTGTGGACTGCGGAGTGAATACTGCATTCAGCTATTATGATCAGCAATCCCGCAATCTTCCATTGAACCAGAACATGATCGACTTCATAATGGATATTTCCCAGATGATCAATCTAGGCTCCGGTCAGGTTGTAAGTCCTGCCCGTTTCCTTGAGCTTTTCGGATTTGACAAGAGCTTTCATCGTCTTCCGATCGGTGTATTGTCCGGCGGGGAGAAGAGAAGACTCTATCTCATCAGCCGACTGGTATCCAACCCCAACTTTCTCGTCCTGGATGAGCCGACCAACGACCTGGACATAGATACAATCAACAGACTGGAGCAATATGTCATTGATTTCGATGGCTGCGTAGTCGAAGTAAGCCACGACCGTGCATTTCTCGATCAGACCTGTGACAGGCTGCTCATCTTCAAGGGAGACGGACTGATTGAGAACTACGAAGGCAACTATTCGAGCTATCTGGAATACACAAGCGACATGGAAATGGCATCCAATTTTGAAGAGAACAGAGCCTCTTCAGATTCCAGGCGTTCCGTCAGGGAAAAGAAGGGTCTGTCTTTCAGACAGCAGAAGCTATTTGACGAAATCACAGAGGAAATCGAACAGCTTGAAGCCGAAAAGGCCTCTCTTGAAGAATTCTTTTCAACAGGGAATGCCCAGGGCCTTGAAAACTCGACCCGTCGTTACAAAGAAATATCAGACAAGCTTGGAAAGCTCGATGCACAATGGGATGAACTTGCTTCTCTGGCCTAGGGAGTTTGCCCAAGGAAGAGATTTCGTGTGGTTTTTGCAAAAACCCAAAAGGCTTCAAAACATTCCGATTCGTCTTGACTATTCGATTGTTTGTCCTTATTCTTAATTTGACACTTTTTCTATATTTGTCAATAAAACACGAGGTGCATTGCAATGAGGAATAAATATTATCTGGTGGAAAAAGCTACGATGCGCTGCCTTGTCGATACTGTTTCCAAAAAGTACGGCAAAACGCTGGCCATATCCAAATATGGAGATGCACTTTCCGAAGTATCATATAGACAACTTGCCCACAGAGTGAGATCTGTTTCGGCATTCATGCTTGAAAATGGAATGAAGCAGGGCGACAAAATAATGATTGCAGGAGAAAGCGGGCCTCATTGGGTCATTGCATATCTTGGAATCACATACGTAGGGATGTCGGCAGTCACTGTGCTTCCCAACTTCTCCTCCGACGAAATGAAGAAGATCGTAGAACATTCCCAGGTTAAGATGATATTCGTGACCAGCCCGAATCTTGGCAAGATCGTGCACTGCGGTCTTCCGATAGTGAGATTGGATGACTTCGTAGCCATCCCCTCCTCTTCCATAAATCCTGAAGCCATGTACAATACGGCGGAAGCGTTGAAGATGCCGGGTCTTCCTGTATCGACGATCATTCCAACCAAGAAGACTGAAACTCAGATCAATCAGATTGAGATTGAAGAAGATGATGTGGCTTCCATCATATATACAAGCGGAACCACAGGCACTCCCAAGGGTGTCATGCTCACACATCGCAATCTCATCTGGAATGCAGATGCATGTTCCAAACCTTTCATACATCTCAAGCGCGGGTGGAGAATACTTTCAATCCTGCCTCTGGCACATGTATATGAATTCACCGTCGGTCTCATTCTGCCATTGCTTGAAGGTTGCAGCATCACATATCTTGGAAAGGCACCTTCAGTCTCCAGCCTGATGCCGGCTTTGAAGGATGTCAGACCCAGGGTGCTGCTCAGCGTTCCTCTTCTCATAGAGAAGATCTACAACAAGGCTGTCGCTCCTCAGGTGAATGGAAACCCGAAGATCAAAAGGCTGCTTGGAATTCCTCTGATCAACCGCTTCGTCTACCACGCAATAAATCATAAGCTCATATCCAGCCTTGGCAGCAAACTTAAGTTCTTTGGAGTCGGTGGAGCTCCTCTGGATCTGCAGGTCGAGAAGTTCCTTGATCGTGCAGGATTTCCATACGCTCTTGGCTATGGGCTTACCGAAACTTCACCATTCATTGCAGGCTGCGGTCCCAAGGATCACAAGGTCGGCACTCTTGGCAAGGTGCTTCCGGGAGTCAAGGTGCGTCTGGATCCTGAAACTGGAGAAATACAGACCAAGAGTCCATCTGTCATGAAGGGCTACTATCGAAATGACGAGCTTACAAGGGAATGCCGGACTGAAGATGGCTGGTTTTGCACCGGCGACACTGGATTGTTCCGCAAGAAACGCCTTGTCCTCAGCGGAAGAATAAAGGACATGATTCTTACATCAAACGGAGAGAACATCTTCCCGGAGGCAATTGAAAATATAATGAACCATCAGGAATTTGTTCAGGAAAGCCTTATCATTCCGGAAAACGGCGGGCTTCTTGCCCTGATAAAGCTGGATATGGATAC
>JAAYFO010000107.1 GCA_012728215.1 Spirochaetales bacterium
CAGGTTGTTCTTGATCAGATGGTGGGAAATGGAACTATGCTTCTCACTATTGACTGGACAAATACCGAACTGCCGGATCCTAGCCTGGAGGTGTTCATAACCCCACAGGGCGGAACCGAAGGACCTGTGGAGCTGAACCCTGATTATGCCAACAGGACAGTTTCCATCTCGAAGAGCCTGGCCGCAGGTTCGTATATAATCAGAGGCGTGCTGAAGTCCGGTGATTTCCATGTAGGTGGGTTCGTTGATTCTGTACGGATTGTAGGTGGACAGACAACCGAGGGAGAAATATCCATCTCGCAAATGCAGTTTGCCGATGCTTCGGGATTCTTTCTTCTTACCAACAAGGCAGGAGAGCCTGTACGTGGCAGGCTCACAGGTTTTGGAAAGGATTCGGAGGAAAACCCGATACTGGATGCGAATATTGACAAAGTCATCGCTTTTTCACTGGATAATTACTTTGAATCTTCCCCAGAGTTGCAGATTCAGTGGTTTCTTGATGGAATTCCATTGGGACAGCCGGGCAAGCTCGATACAAGAAATGAGAAGACCGTCAATGTCTCGCCTGGTAGCCATAGGATAGATGCTGTGGTGAACAACAGTCTTATTGGAAGCTATGGATGTGTCTCAGTTTCGTTCATGGCTGTTCTCAGTGGAACCAAGGGCTCATTGAACAAGCTGAGTGACTTCTCCACGATTCTGATAAGCAAGGATGGAACGGACTGCACTTACCTTAAGCTTCAGAGCGACACGATGGTGTCTCCGTTGCCTTCCGGAAAGTTCCTTCTGATCAGTCCCAGCCAGAAGACTATTGCAGTGATGAAGGTGGTGCGTAACTATCTTGATCTGGTCAGGGTCTATAGCGAAAGGGATTTTCCATTCATTGGAAATATCCGAATGGTGAAGAGTGACAGCGTTCTTCCTTGGGTTGTCCTTCTTGACAACAGTGGCAGTACTGAGAATCTTACTTTTTTGAAGTTCAATCAGGATACTGGCGAGCTTTCCCGATATGACGGTTTGTCCAGGGTGGAAGGACGGATGCAGCCATTCGAGAATTTTGTGCTGGATATTGGAAGGGTGGATAAGATCGAATTTGCAGGAGCTAGGAACTACATCTATTTTTTGGATAATACACTGAAGACGAACGGCAAGCCTGACAAGAAGATGGTGTGGTTTGAAATCGTAGATGATTCTGTGGTGCTCAGAGGATACAATGACATGCTCGACGCCATCCTGCCAGGAGTGGGATTCTCTGTTTCTCCTTCTTGTGAATACTTTGCTCGGACTATTGCTGAGTCCACTCAGTTTGGTGTTGCTAAATGTTCGCTTTCTGGCGGGTATTATGAATACAAGAGGTTCGGCAACACGACTTCGGCGGCGGGGGATATCATATTTGTCTCAGATAATTGTGTGATTCTTGCAAATGGGAGCCTGGAACGGTTTACGATTGACTTTCAGGCATTGGCAAAGGATGCGGTCTTGGAACCCCAGATTCTGGATATAACGTCAAGCAAGATTGTTCTGAATACTGAAAAAACGCATCTTTATGCTATGGATGCTAAGGGAAGAACCATTTATTCGATTCTGATTAACAGCAATGGACTGATGACGAAGATAGGGCAGGCTAAGATAAGCCAGAACAGTGGGACTGAACTCACGACGATGGCGTTGGCAGGTAGTTATCTTCTTGTCGCTTCTGATTCCGGCAACCTGACTCTATGCAAGGTGGTGGAATGATATGAGTCGTCAATGCAGAGTGTTTTATGCAGCACTGTTTTTACTGATTTCCGTCTTGTTTCCTTGCATGGCAGAGCTGAGTAATGATGATGACATGGCTTCTATGGGTGTGGATCTGGGATTTGCCGGAGATCTGATGATGAGAGAGGATGTGGAAATCTCCGGTGCTTTTCGTCTTCGGCTTTCCGATGAATTTGCATTGAAGCTTCCAGTCAGTGCAGTGATGGGTGGCGAAGGAGTGTTTATGGATACTGGGCTAATGCTTGTCTATTATCCTTTCAATACAGGGCCGTTTGTCAGTCTTTCGCTGATTCAGTTTGGATTTGAAATCGGCGAGGCTGTGCTTAATGACAGAATAATATCATTGAATGAGGTGAGTCTTGGATGGACGTGGAATTATCTTGAGTCTTGGTTTGCTGAGGCATCGGTGGTTATCAGGGATCCTTCTGGAACTTATCGTGAGGAATATGAGATGATCCGTGGGGCTTTCCCCAGTTTCAGAACTTTCAGAATCCGACTTGTCGCAGGTTGGAACTTTCTAAGGAGGCCTGATAATGGCTAGAAGAAAAAAATGCTTGAATATCTTTGTCAGTCTGCTTGTCATGGTTTGTATGGCCGGTTGCTCGATTGATGGAATTGCTGTCCGTAAGGGAAGAATCTCCAAGGAGAATCTGATTGAAAGTCTGTCTCCTGTGATAGAAGCCCACAAGGGTGTCATATCTGAGAACCTCGATATGGAGATTGACCTTTCGCAGTATTCGGGAGAAGAGATTATTTGCAAGGCATTGGAGGAGGAGCAGGGAGCTAAGATTCTGGAATTCTGCTATGCAATCGAGCAGACCTCTGACCCGGATGAAGTTCTTTACAGAGCTCAGAAACTGCTTCCTCCGGACCAGTATCAAGAACTGAAGGACAAAGCGGATGATATTGAGAACAAGATCAAGACTGGTCAACTGGAATTTGGAAAGGGGCTTCCTGCTTCACAGCGTGAGGCCTTCACAAAGGATTTGAAGAAGCTTCTGGTCAAGACTATCGTTCTTCTTACAGCTGGAATAGTATATGCATGCATGCCGGATGTCATGCTTTGGGGAAAGATAGGTGCCGCTGCAGGAATTGCCATAGCTGCGGGTGCGACTGCTGTCACTGTAATGTCGATATATGAGCAGTTTCAGTTTGGGCATGATGTGGATCAGTCATTCAAGGACTGGCTGGAAGATGTCATAACATTGCCACAGGCGGAATATGCAATTGCCGCATCAATGATTGCCATGGGCTCCACATTGAAGCAAGGGCCTGTGATTTCTGGAATAGTTCTCTGCATATACGGGCTATATCAGGCGGTCGATATGCTCAGACCTATGCTTCAGATCTATAATTTCGAAGTCTGATGAATGGGTTGTCCATCAAATGCTTCTTCCTGGTACTTAGGGGAATCGATTAATAATTAGGTTGCTGGTTTTACGTCGCTGACTGAAGACAAGCAACCTAAGTTTTTTCATTTTTCTTCTTATGCTCCCATGATTCTTCTTTATAAAATCATTCATGGCATCAAACGACTGTGATAGTGGAATAATCAAAGCTTTGGTACGAAAAGGTTGCTGAAAAAACACTTTTACTCCCTTTTAGTAATAATCCATGCTAGAATTATCAGGAACGAGAGAAAGGGGGGGTGATAAAATTGCATAGAACAAAGAGTCTGATTCTTGCTTTTTTAATAATTCTTTCGTGTTTCTCATTTCTTTATGCTGAGCATCAATCTGTTTCGGTTGGCTTCTTTGCTTTTCAGGATATCATCAGGTAGATGAGGACGGATTGCGTTCCGGCTATGGATATGAGTTTCTTCAACGTATCAAAATGTACACTGACTGGACTTATGAATATGTGGGATATGATCAGACGTGGGCCCAAATGCAGCAGCTGCTTGATGAAGGAGTAATAAATCTGCTTACTTCTGCTCAGAAAACTCCTTCTAGAGAATTGAAATATGAGTTTTCAGATAGGCCGATTGGATATAGTGCGACGATGCTGACCATACGAGCCGGGTTTACTTCGATGATACACAAGCCTTGTCTGAGGCACTTCAGGAAGGAACAGCCATAGATGCCATAGTCACAAGCACCCTTAGAAAAGTCAGGAACGAATGGATTCTGGATGAATTTGATGATTCGTCCTTCTTTGTAGTTACAAGGAAGGATGATACTGAACTTATGAGGCAGGTAAATGCGGCTATTGCCATGCTTGATCTGGAAAGCCCGGAGTGGCGAGAGGAATTGCGTGAAGCCTACTATGCTCCGGAAAATGGTGACCAGATATCCTTTTTGGCAGAGGAGCGGGAATTCCTAAATTCATTAAGTGCAGATGGGCATGTTTTCTCAGTTGCTGTCAGTCCAGACCGCAAGCCGTATTCATATCTGGATGAAAAAGGGAATCCAACTGGAGTTTTCATTGATGCCTTTAAGCGTTTGATGGATAGTCTGTCTCTGTCATATCGTTTCATTCCTGTGAGCAATAGAAAAGAGTATTCAGTTGTTGTGAACTCAGGAATCGCAGACATCTGGCTTGATGCTTATAACAACTATTCATATGCCGAGGAAAATGGCTAGAATCTGACCTCTCCGTTTTTAAAGACAGGAATTGCTCGAATCAACCGCAGGGGAAATCTCAAAGAGGACGGAACTATCGCCGCTCCTAAGGAATCGGATATCACCCGGCAGTTTTTGAAGAAGAACTATGATGATGAAAGCTTTATCTATTATGATAGTGTCGAAGAGTGCATCTCGACGTCTATCACGGTTGTTCCGTCATCGAGGAAGACATCCAACCTCACGCCTCTTTTTTCAAGCGGGCCGGGGATCGTCTTCTGGACTATGGGACTTGAAGTGCCTGTGTACTCTATCCTGTCTATTTTGATGTCAGGCAGAAGACATGAGATCATCTTGAGACAGATGTCGTTTTGGCTCATCACGTAAGAGAACATGATGTCGTTGGTTATGTCGATGTCGTCTATGCTCGACCTTGGTAAAATGCTTGAATGATTCTGCATTGCCGTTCTCCTTAAAATACAGAGCCGTGTGGCTCTTTACCATAAGAACGGCAGAACTGACTTATTGCTAAGCAAATGATGAAAAAAAGGTTTCAGCTATTTTGATTTGGCATGATGACTATTTATAAAATGGATGCAGGCAGATGAAACTAGTCTCTTGTAACAAAAAACACCAAGCTTTTTGATTGCCACTGGTTTTCCATCCATTGCTGGGTACTTGGCATTACTGCTTGTCAATTGCCCGATATCTCTGGTCATAACTATTCCTGTTGTACTTGGGCGTTCTTTGTGAAATAATGGTTTTCAAGGAGCGTGAAATGAATCTTGAAAAGAATATTCTGGATAGGTTTCTAAGATATACTGCAGTGGACACAATGAGCGATTCTGATGCCGTGGCTGTTAGACATCCGTCGACAGATGGTCAGATGGATCTTCTCAGAATGCTGAAGAAGGAGCTTTTGGGGCTAGGAGTCGAAGATGTAGTCCTTGATGACAACGGCATAGTCTGTGCCAATATCAAGGCCAGCAAGGAAGGGCTTCCTTCACTTGGCTTCATGGCACATGTCGATACGGCTTCTGACTGCAACGGCAATCAGGTCAAAGCCCGTGTGATTGAGTCATATCAGGGAGACGACATCAAGCTGAACTCAAAGATCACACTCGATGTCGCTGGAAACCCGGAGCTGCTTAAATACAAAGGTGAGACAATCATAGTTACGGACGGCACATCTCTCTTGGGAGCGGATGACAAGGCAGGAGTCGCAGAAATCATGGCGGCAATCCAGTTGCTGATGGAGGACAGTTCGATTGAGCATGGTCCGATCCAGGTTTTCTTCACATCAGATGAGGAAACCGGATGTGGAATGGATTGTTTCCCAATGGAAAGATTCCATAGTGATGCCTGTTATACTCTGGATGGGGGCAGACGCTATTGCATTGAATCCGAATGCTTCAATGCGGCTTCCGTCGATTTGTGTTTCCAAGGCGTTCCTACTCATCTGGGTTCTGCAAAGAGCAAGATGGTCAATGCTGTAACAATGGCAAGTGCCTTTGTTTCTGCACTTCCTCAGGCAGAAAGTCCTGAAGGCACTGATAGCCGTGATGGGTATTACTGTCCATATTCGATGGAAGGAAACACCGAGCAGGTAACCCTTCACATGGTTCTCAGAGATTTTGATTATGACCGTCTGCTGGAAAGGATTGAGGTTGTAAAGAATCTGGCAAGTGTGATTGAGAAGATGTACAAAGGTGGTTGCGTAACAGCAGAAAGTAAGATTTCATATAGAAACATGTTTGAAGCATGTCAGAAGCAGCCAAAGGCCATGGACCTTCTTTTCGCTGCTGGAAGAAATCTGAAGATGCCGCTTTTCATAGAGGTGATAAGAGGTGGCACGGATGGGGCCCGTCTTGCAGAGAAAGGCATTCCTTGTCCGAACATCTTCACTGGAGGAGACAATTACCATAGTCTCAAGGAATGGGCTGCGCTTCCGGCCATGGTTGATGCCGTGAATCTTATTGTCGAAATCATACGCTGCTGGGCAAAGGGCTAGATGAAAAAGTTCCTGCTTGCTCTGATTCTTTCGTTCTTCATCTGTGGCTCGCTTGCCAGCGCTGAAGTCCTCCCTGATTCGAGGACTGAGATGGCTGATAGTGCCTTGAAGGATGTCATGAATGAAATCATCAGCAGGTTGGGACTTGACGATGAAGTGGACTTCTCTGTCTCGTGTGACCTGACAGGGAAGGACATCCTTGATGCTGTGGTGACGGTTGACCATAATCAAGGCAGCCGGAGCTTTCATGTCATGATGATTCTTCCTGAAGATGTCAGGAGAAGCCAGATCTATCAGTCTGCCATGAGACAGCTTGAGAATGATGTACCGTTGTTTCTCAGCATGGGCAGCGAATATCCAATGATTGACTATGCTTCTGACACGATGATCAGTTCCAGTTCATTGGATGCCGGCTATCAGGCAGGGACCTGCTTCAAGGCAGGCAAGGATGGGATACTTCTGGCAAGGCGTTCGTGGGATTCGGTCACTGTGCTTGATCGGTTCTTCTCCAGTGGAGTGTCCGTGGCCCAGAAGCTGGAAAAGCGCCCACTGCTGTCATCTTTGTCGTTTTTCGGTGGTATGCATAGTGCAGGAATTGGAATCCAGCTGAGAGTTCCATATCTATATCCGCTGTCAATTGTAGCTGATTGTTCCTATTGCTATAGTTCCAGAATCGCGTTTGAGGCTGGCATGGCGATGGAATTGCCTTTTTCCAGTATATTCAGCAGTGATTTCCCGCTTATTGCAAATGCACGTCTCATTGTGCTCGTCGAGGCTGGGGGAATCGTTGCTCTTTCAGGACAACTTGGCTACTGCGTATCTGCCGGAGTATACTATGACCATGCGGTCTCTTCCGGATTTTCATGGAGAATCGGATACGAGAGACGTCATGAGGTGATCAGCAGTCTGATTATGCAAAATGATTTCTTTGGAAGCTTGGTCTGGAATATTTAGTGTTGGATGAAGAGTTCTGTGGAGTGATGATATGAGAAGAATCAAGACAATAATCCTCTTTCTTGCAGCCATTGCTGTGCTTGCGTTCAGTTCATGCACATCGCTTTCTTTGGAACTGAAGGCACAGAACGAAGGAGTTCCCTCATGGGTCTATCTGCCTGAGAAGAAGAACGGAAGGCTTTCTTTTGTCGGATCCGGCACTGATGCTGATTACTATAGGGCTTCCTTGAAGGCTTTCATCAGTATTGCTGACCAGCTTGCTTCATATCTTGGAGCTCCGCTGACCGATGATCAGTACAGGGAACTGACTTCCTTGAGCACAATTCGTGACTATTCCCTTTCAATTCAGGACCGGGCAAGCAAGGAGAATCCAGATGGCACCACGACAGTCTATCTTCTGGCGACAGGCAACGAGAGCAAGCTTAGCGCAGGTCAATCATCATTAGTCGCCGAGCGGGACAACATTATTCTTGAGATACAGAAAAAGGCTGATGCAGCACAGACTTTCTATCAGACTGACCGTGACATTGATGCAGTCAAACGCTATCTGGATGCCTCGGCATTGGTGGTCGAGAATGGAATTGACACTGTTTCCGCTTCCGGTTTCATTGACAAGGCCTGCGGCAAAAATAGTTTTAGATAGGCAGTTTTCTGTTACTTTCAGAGTAGACGCCAACTGGGATTTGTATAAATCCCTTTTGAAGTGGAAGGCAAAAACTTCTGTAGGGTCTGTGGGTTATG
>JAAYFO010000010.1 GCA_012728215.1 Spirochaetales bacterium
ACAGCAGAGCCTGTCGCTGCAAGCACAAAACCAAGTTTTCCCGAAAACTTGCTTCCAGCATCCATAAATACCTCCATGCAGAATTGATTGTAACAGTTGCCAAAGATTTGGCAACTGAAATCAGATGTGAAATTCTAGAAATGAATAATTATGCCTTCTGCAATGATAAAACTGAATAATGGGTCATCAGAGATTGCGGCCACAGCAGTTCTTGTACTTCTTGCCGCTTCCGCATGGACAAGGATCGTTCCGGCCTACCTTGGTCTGAGTCCTGACAACAGTCTCACCCTGCCTCGATTCCATTATTGGAGCATGCTGTCTTTGGCTGTCCAGCTGATTAATGCCGTTGTGATTCGCAACAGTCTCCTGCTGTGGTCCGCGGGCCTGACTCTGAGGATTGATCCTGACTATGAGCATTCTTGTCAGAACGCTTTTTCTGATGTTCTCCAGCATTTCATCGAAGATATCGAAACCTTCCAGCTTGTATTCGGTGAGCGGATTCATCTGTGCATAAGAACGGAGCCTGACGCTGTCCATCAATTCTGAAAGCTGATCAAGATGGTCCTGCCATCTTCGGTCAATCTCATAAAGATACACCTGCCTGGTCAATCCATTGAACACATCACTCCCAAGTGCCTCCGCCTTTAGGGTGAGATTCTTCTCAAAGCTTTCCGAAATCTTCTTCTGCAGCTGTTCCTGAGTGAGGCTCTCGTCCTCTGCACTGAAAGGGAAGAGAATGCGAAGCTCATCTCTGATGACTTCATAGACATGATTGATCATCTTCTTTCCAGCGAGTTTTTCCTGCCCATTGAAAATCTCTTCCAGGATATCGTTCTTTGCCGAAATCAGTCTTGGAAGCATGTCCTTCTCCATAAGGATGGAATCCCTTTGCTGGTAGATGTATTCACGCTGCTCGTTGAGCACGTTGTCATACTCCAGAAGATGCTTTCGTATATCGAAGTTACGCTCCTCGACCTTCTTCTGGGCATTCTCAATCACCCGGGACACCAGTGAATGCTCTATCGGCTCACCTGTGTTCATGCCCAGCTTGCCAAGCATCCCCTTTATGCTGTCTTTTGCAAACAGCCGCATCAGAGTATCGTCAAAGCTCACATAGAAACGGGATTTTCCAGGATCGCCCTGTCGTCCGCTTCTGCCTCGTAGCTGGTTGTCGATTCTACGTGATTCATGTCGTTCCGTTCCCAGAACATACAGTCCACCAAGGCTCTTGACCTCATCATAGTTCTTCTCCCATTCAGGACGAAGCTGAACCATTGCGGCCATGACGGCTTCATCATCAGCCTCAGACCCAACCTTCTTCCGTGCCAGGCCCTCCAGCGAACCGCCGAGCTTTATATCCGTTCCTCGTCCTGCCATGTTGGTTGCAATCGTGACTGCACCCCTGGAACCTGCTTCCTCGATTATCAGAGCTTCACGTGCATGGTTCTTGGCATTGAGGACGTTATGTCTGATTCCCATCCTGGTAAGAAGGCTTGACAGCAGTTCCGATTTCTCGATTGAAACAGTTCCGACAAGCACCGGCTGTCCTTTCTCATGTGTCTCTTGAATATCCTTGCAGATAGCCGCAAGCTTGAAATCCTCTGACAGGAACACCAAATCGTCAAGGTCGGTTCTCTGCACCGGGACATGGGTGGGAATCACCACTACATCCAAACCGTAGATATCAAGGAATTCAGATGCTTCAGTATCGGCAGTGCCTGTCATTCCGGAAATCTTCGAATACATTCTGAAGAAGTTCTGAAGAGTGATTGTTGCGATGGTCTTGTTTATTCCATAGACCCTGATATGCTCCTTCGCCTCTATGGCCTGATGAAGCCCTTCGCTGTAACGTCTTCCCTCCAGGATACGACCGGTGAATTCATCGACAATCTTGATCTTTTTGTCCTGGACAATATAATCCACATCCCTCTTGTAGCAAAGCTTTGCAGTGAGAGCCTGAGTCACGTAATGAACATAATCGAAGTTCTCATCATCGTATATCGAGCCCTTGATTATGTTGTTCTGCTGGAGCAAGGACTCCATCTTGAGCATTCCATCCTTGGTGAAGGACACATGACGGGTCTTCTCATCCTTCTTGTAATCACCTTCATCCTGTTCAGGGACGCTTCTGTCGAATCTGTCGAGGATTGAGGTCTCGGGATATTCACCTGTCTCAGGGTCCTTTGGGCATTCACGGAACGAATTGAGAATCCTCTCGGCATTCTTTGCCTTCTGGGAATCATCCTCACCTTGACCGCTGATGATCAGAGGAGTTCGTGCCTCATCAATCAGAATTGAGTCTATCTCATCGACAATGCAGTAATGATGGCCGACCTGAAGCTTGTCTTCCTGACGATACTTCATGTTGTCACGAAGATAATCGAATCCAAGTTCATTATTCGTGCCATAAGTGATGTCACAGTTATAGGCAGCCCTCTTCGACTCGTTGTCCATCGATGAAAGAACCACCCCGACGCTCAGACCAAGGAATCTGTACACCTTGCCCATCCATTCGGAGTCACGTTGAGCAAGATAATCGTTGACAGTGACGATATGCACACCCTTTTCTTCCAATGAATTGAGATAAGCCGGCATGGTACTGGTGAGGGTCTTTCCCTCTCCTGTCTTCATTTCCAGGATCTTTCCCTGATGAAGGACAATGGCTCCCATCACCTGAACATCATATGGTCGCTCTCCCAGAACTCTGAAAGCCGCTTCTCTTGCTATGGCGAAAGCCCAGGGCAGAAGGCTGTCCAACGACTCGCCTCCCGCCACTCTCTGCTTCAGCAGTTTCGTCTCCTTGGGAAAATCCCCATTATCAAGCGACTTAGCCTTGTCTTCCAGACTGTTGACCTTATCCACTATGGGAAGAAGCGCCTTCACATCTCTATCATTCTTTGTTCCAAATATCTTTGTAAAAATGCTCATGTGATAATTATACTGATAATTGTTCCTAACGGGTAGAACCTAAGCGTTCTTTCGCGTTTTTTTTGTCTCTCATGCTGTTGTTACGGTTGTTTTGCAATGCTATAATGGACAAAAAAATCTCAAAGAAGGCAAACCTTTTACAAAGTCAAGGAGAAAGTAATGAATATCCGATACATTCATCCGGCAGATCAGCTGGTAATGTTCATGTCAAGAATCTATGAAAGAGGACTTACAACTACATCAGGTGGAAATCTTTCCATCCGTGATGACAACGGTGATGTCTGGATCACCCCTGCCGGAGTCGACAAGGGGTCGTTGACAAACCAGGATATCATGCTGGTCAAGAAGGATGGCACAATAATCGGAAACCATCGTCCGTCAAGCGAACTTCCGTTCCATCTTTCCGTCTATCGTAAGAGACCTGACATAAATGCAGTCCTTCATGCACATGCACCGGGGATGGTCGCATTCTCCATCGCCCGCAAGCTTCCGGAACTTGATCTGATTCCAACAGTCAGAAAGACATGCAGCAAGATTGCCATAGCAGCCTATGCAGTGCCTGGCAGCACAGAACTCGGTGAGAATATCGCAAAGCACTTTGAGAATGACAACGATATCGTAATCATGGAGAATCACGGTGTCTGCATCGGCGCAGAGGACATGTTCCATGCATTCATGAAGTTCGAGACCCTTGAATTCTCTGCTGACCTTGAGATCCTTGCCAGCAAGATTGGCAAGATATCCCGTCTGAAGGAAAGCGAGATAGACAAGACTGAAACCAGCTATCACAAGAAGATGGATGATTTTGTTCCCCACACCCAGTCCTCCGAGGAACTCGCCGCCAGAAGGGACATGACCAGGCTGATCCACCGTTCCTACAAGATGGGACTGTTCACAGCCACCCATGGGACATACTCAGTCCGTCTCAGCGATGGGAGCTTTCTCATCACCCCGTTCGGAATGGACAGGGCATATCTGAACGAAGAGGACCTTGTCAGAGTCAAGGCTGGAATGAAGGAACAGGGCAAGTACCCGTCAAGAGCAGTCCGTGTACATGAACTGATCTACCAGAAAAACAACGGCATCAATGCAATTCTGATTGCTCATCCCAAGTATGCCATGGCATTTGCAGTGACCGATGCGGTCCTGGACCCCAGAACAATTCCGGAAAGCTACATCCAGCTGAGAGATCTTCAGAAAGTTCCATTTGGATATCTTTACAGCAATCCTGAATCAATTGCAGGCATGTTCACGCCTTCAAAACCGGCACTGATGTGTCAGAACGACTGCGTCATAGTCACCGGAGATTCACTTATCAATGCATTCGATCGTCTGGAAGTTCTTGAATCAACCGCACACTCGATCATCAACACCCATGATATTGGCAAGATCGTACATATCACGGATTCTGAAATCGCTGACTTGAAGACAGCATTCCATTTGGTCGACTGACTGATTGAAGATTGAATATCACACAGGGCAGGCATCTTGATGATGTCTGCTTTTTTATCAGAAGAATACCGAAGGATCCAGCATTATGCCGTTCTGTTCTATCTTGAACAAAAGCGTAGGGCTGTCATATGGCGAGGATTCGCTGCTGATTGTACCGATTTTCTGCCCTGCATCAACCTTGTCGCTCACACTCACACTGACTGAATCGGAATTGAGGAAGCAGTAATACGAGTTATAACCGCCTTCATGGGAAATCTTGACAAAGAAACCCATCTCTCCCGAAGCATCGTATGCGACATCCATCACTGTTCCGAATGAAGCAGCGTTGATCGAGGCACCTTCACTTCCCGAGATGAGAATTCCATCAAGAAGCTTTGAAGCCTTGGTGCCGGGGTTGACCTGAGACTGACCGTAATAGGCAACGACATGTCCCTTTGGAAGCGGCGAACTGAAATCGATTCCGCTTGCGGCGAACGAAATGGATTCGACTGAACTCTCATCAGGAATGAACAGCTTCTGTCCGACAAAGATACCCTCGCCCTTCAATCCATTTATCTCCATCAGCGTCTTCCACCCGATGGTGAGGTTGAACTTATTGACGATGTATGAAAGCGTGTCGTCCTTCTCGACAGTGTAATACCTTCCATTACGGTCAGGAATCACAATCGAAGTCCCTGCAACAACCGCGGCAGGATTCTTTATCTGGTTAATGCTGAGAAGAGTCTGAATCGAGACATTGAACTTCGATGCGACAGTTTCAAGAGTCTCAGAACCAACCAAAGTGTAATTCTGATACTTGACCTCTGCGTCAAATGAATTTCTCGAAGTATCCTTCAAGCTTGCCGCCGTAGTGCCCTGATTGAACTCCAGGGCTGTCTCCGGAATATTTGGACTGAGCACAGTCGCTTCTGTGGAACCACTGGCCTCCGGCACTGCTTCTGCAGGAGCCTCAGAAGGAACATCAAAAGAAGATGTCTGGGCTACCGTCGTGCCGGCAGTTGGAGCTTCCACCTTGGACAGAAGGTTGTAGATGATCAAAACGGCAACTGCAATGATTATGAGAGTAAGAAGACAGATGACTGCGACCACTGCCTTTGAAAGCTTCTTTCTGGATTTCTGTCCGCCTTCAGACATTGAAGACAGATCATCGTAATTCGTTTTTAACATATTTCTGCTCTCGACATACTTATTGGTTAATAATATTATACTTTTATGAGCAATGCTAGTAGGGAAAAAAGATTTTACAGACTCTTCGTCATATTTTCCATGTCTTTTGCCGTCCTTATCATCTTATTCTTTGCTTACAGAATGCTGTTTTCAAGGAGCAGCACGAAGAAATACTCAGACCCAGTGATATCCTCCACCTGCCAGAGGGGAAACATTCTTGACCGCAACGGAGAGATAATTGCCACAAGCATTCCATATCTGATGGTGATTGCCAATCCAAGACAGATTGTGGAAAAGGAAAGCTCAGCATTGAAGCTTTCTCAGATCCTTGGAGTTCCTTACGAGACGGTTCTTTCTTCATTGTCAGTCGATTCCGGATATCGAGTCCTCAAAAGGAAGATAGATTCTTCACAGTACGATTCTCTGAAGTCCAGACTTTCCGACGCAGGGCTTCTGGGACCGGTGTACATCCAAAGATATGATGGAAGATTCTATCCATCAGGGTTTCACGGTGCACAGATAATAGGTTTCACCGATGTGGATGGAAATGGAATAGAAGGAATTGAAATGGCTTTTGATTCCATCCTCAAGGCCTACCCGACAGTGGGCAGGGAAACTTCAGTTGGGAATGATGTCTACCTCACCATCGACATGCAGCTTCAATATCTCTGCGATTCAGTGATTCAGACAATGTGTGAGGAACACGACCCTGATTATGCAGTGCTTATTCTCCAGGATGCCAGGACTGGAGAGATTCTTTCCTCCGTCTCATATCCATGGTACAACCCAAACAACTATAATCTCAGCACCGAGGACTCACTTCAGAACAAGGCTTTCGCCTTCATGTATGAGCCAGGCTCAGTGTTCAAGATATTCTCGCTTGCAGCATGTCTTGAGGCCGGAACAGCGGATTTCACGACAGAATACGAATGCACTGGGTCCCGTACATTTGTCACTGATTCAAGACAGAGCGTCACAATAACCTGCCATGAGCCACATGGGGTGATCGACTATGAAGGAATGATTGCAAAATCCTGCAACGGTGCAATATCAAACTGGGCATTGCAGACTTCAAATGAAGAATTCTACAATGGACTGGAGGATTTCCATTTCTCCACGGAGTACGACATCCCATTGTTCAACGCCTCCGGGTCGCTGTCATCACCGGAAAACTGGTCATATCGATCCAAGAGTACAATCAGCTTTGGGCAGGAAATGATGGCTACGCCACTTCAGCTTGCAAATGCGGCGACGGTGTTCACCAATCAGGGAATTCTGCTTGAGCCACAGCTGATTCTCAAGACTGTCAGCCAGGACGGAATCATTTCCAACCAGGCAAAGAGAACGGAGCTCAACCAGACAGTCAGTGCCGAAACAGCATCAAAGGTGCTGCTTGCCATGAAGAAAGCCACCGAGAAAGGCGGAACTGCAATCAAGACCTCTGTAGCCGGGCTGGAAGTTGCAGCCAAGACTGGAACTGCAGAGATCCTGAACTCGGACACTGGTGCTGTGACCGCATCCACGCTTGCCGTGTTTCCTGCGGATGATCCAATGTACATAGTCTACATCGCCGCCAGCAACCCGAAGGGTTCAACGATATGGGGTGCCAACATAGCCAGCCCAGCCATAGGCAACCTGATTGATGACATGGTGAGTGCAGGAAAGCTGAAAAGCCTGGAATACAAGCTACCCTAGCCTTCCACGTTCGGCTGAGCCAGCATGCTTATGTCCAGAGTGAAGCCCTTGAGCTTGGAAAGGACAGCAAAACTTGAAGCGAAGTGAATATTGCTCATCAGATCTTTTCCATCGGTGATGAATAGAAGAGGCATCCCATAGCGGTTGCACACACTGATGACATTTCCAATCGTCTCGCTTTCATCGCATTTGGTAAGAATCAGACTCTGGAATGCTACTCGTTCAAAGATTGAGAATATCTTCACGATATCCTTTTCCTTCATCGATGCATCCATGACGAGGAAGTACTTCGTATCGAACTTCGGAAGCTGCCTGAAGAGATCCAGAAGATGCTTTCTAGCATCATCATCACCCAGAGCAGACGAAAACGAATCCAGAATGTAGATGTCCCTGTTGGCAGAACCAGTGATTCTCTGCAAGGGCTCCATGCAGCTGTGACGCGTATGAAACACCCCGTTCGGATCAATCGTCACATCAGAACGGGTCCTTGCATCGAAAGGTTCGTCATTGAGTTCAACGACCTCCACCGATTTGCCAAGCCCGGACACTATCAGGTTGCCTATCTTGCTGGCGGCTGCAGTCTTGCCCACACCACTGGCCCCAGCCATCACGAAGAACTTCGGTGGATAGAGCTGAGTTGTGTGATCGGATTCGAACGATGAAACGATGTTGTCCAGCATCAGCATCTCGAAATCCTGATCTGAAGGAAGATCAGGAAGCGCCTTTGCAAGCTGCTTCCTCACATCCTCTACAAGCTTCTCGATGTATTCTGATGAGAAATCATTCTGAACCAGAATGTCCCGTGCTTTTTCAAGATAGGGTTCAAGGATCTTCAGATCATCGTTGTCTTCCTTCTGCACCGAAGATTTTTCCTCATCAAGCTGCTCTTTCTGACGGTCGTTCTCATAGAAGAACTGCGAATAGTTTGAAACATCATCCAGATCGGAATCACTTCCAAGCGAAGATGTATTCTCATGCTCAGCAGGTGATTCATGTTCCACAGAGCTTCCTCTGGGTGCGATGAAGACAGTGAGCTCACACCTGTGCTTACCAAAACCCAGACTGCTGCGAAAATCTCTGCGGGAAGATATGCGCATTGACTCTCCGTAAAGGAGACGAGCCTTGTTCACTGCTTCCTCATATGTGTCACAAACTATCTTGAAGTTCTCCAAAACGCAACCTCAGCTTAAAGAATGTATTGTGAAAGATCCTGGTTCTTCACAACCTCAGAAAGACGCCCATCGACATACTGCGGGGTGATGACCACCTTCTGGCCTGAAAGCTGATCGGCACTGAAGGCAAGCTCTTCAAGAAGAGTCTCCATGATGGTGTACAGTCTTCGAGCTCCGATGTTCTCGTTTACAGCATTGACTTCATAGGCAATCTCTGCAATTCTCCTGATTCCATCATCGGAGAACTCCAGATCCACCCCTTCGGTCTTCATCAGTTCCTTGTACTGGACCGTTATAGCATTCTCAGGTTCACAAAGGATTCTTGTGAAGTCCTCCGTACTTAGTGCAGATAGCTCCACTCTCAGAGGGAATCGTCCCTGAAGCTCAGGAATAAGGTCACTGGGCTTGGAAACATGGAATGCGCCGGCAGCAACGAACAGGACATGGCTTGTGTCAATCACACCCCATTTCGTGTTGACCTTGGTGCCCTCTACAATCGGAAGGATGTCTCGCTGGACACCTTCACGGGAAATGTCCGGAGAACTGGAATTTGAGTTCGAACCTGCAATCTTGTCTATCTCATCGATGAAGATGATGCCCATCTGCTCAGTCCGCTGCTTGGCGATTTCAATGAGCTTGTCCTGATCAATCACCTTCTCGCTCTCTTCCTCAATTAGAATCTCACGAGCTCGCTTGACCGAGACCTTTCTTTTCTTGGGACCTCTGGACATGTTGCCGAAGATGCTCCCAAGACTGTTCACCGCATCGCTGATATCACTGGGGTTACCGCTTGTCATAAGCTCGATTCCAATTCCAGATGGCTTTGCAGGAGCACTGACCATCTCAATCTCCTTGTCCTCAAGAGCACCGCTTCTAAGGAGTATCCGATAGCTCTCCCTTGTTTCGCCGACCTTGCCATCGAAGCTTTCAGAAGGCCCTTCATGCGGCTTCAGATTAGGAATGAGGAGGTCAAGAAGACGTTCCTCGACTCTCTTAGCGACAGTCTCCTGATTGTTTTCCGCCATCTCCTTCTTCACCCCGGCTATGGCGCTTCCCATGAGATCTCGTACCATTGATTCGACATCACGTCCCACATATCCCACTTCAGTGTATTTGGTCGCCTCGACCTTGATGAAGGGAGCGTTGGACAGCTTGGCGATTCTTCGGGCAATCTCGGTCTTTCCGACTCCTGTCGGTCCAATCATTATAATATTTTTCGGGAACACTTCATCACGAATTCCATCAGGAAGCTTCTTACGCCTCGTTCTGTTGCGCAATGCGACAGCGATGGTCCGTTTTGCCTTTTCCTGACCTATGACGAATTTATCAAGCTCCTTCACTATCTCGGAAGGAACCATCTCATCCAGACTCTTCTTGTTCTCAATCAGTTCCATTGTAAATTCCTATTTTAAATTATATCAGACACGCAGTTGTGGTTTGTATAGATGCAGATGTCTCCGGCAATGGAAAGAGCTTCCTCTGCGATTCTCCTGGCATCCCAGTCCACGCCGGCCTTAAGATAGGCACGTGCAGCTGACAAGGCAAAGTTTCCACCGCTTCCGATGGCGACAGAATCAAATTCCGGTTCCAGCACATCCCCCTGTCCTGTGACGAGGAAAATCTTCCTGCCATCAGTGGCGAGAATCATCGCTTCCAGCTTGCGAAGGTTCCGATCCGTTCGCCATTCCCGTGCAAGATCCACAGCCGCCCTTGTCAGATCTCCAGAGAACTGCTTCAGCTTCTTCTCAAAGAGATCGCACAGAGTGAAGGCATCAGCGGTGCCTCCTGCAAATCCAACGAGGATTCTGTTCTCATATATTCTTCGGACCTTGTGAACGTTGCCCTTCATGATTGTCTCGCCATTGGTGACCTGACCATCACCTGCCATTGCCACATGTCCATCCTTTCGGACAGCGATGATTGTAGTGCTTCTGAAACTCATTCCTTCTTCCTTTCATGCGGAAAGCTCCTGTTGTAGACTTCCCGCAGCCTTTCATTGGTAAGATGCGTATAAATCTGTGTCGTCGATATGCTCCTGTGTCCCAGCATCTCCTGGACAGCCCTTATACTGGTGTCATGATCCAGAAGATGAGTGGCAAACGAATGTCTGAACACATGCGGTGTGAACTTCTTTGTAATCGACAGCTCAACTTTATACTTATCAAAGATACTATGGACAAACGAAACCGACAACCGTTTTCCATTTTTATTTATCAAAAGGGCCTCGGCATCGATTATTTTCACTCTTTGCCTGAATCCAATATATGCTCTGAGAATGTTAGCTGCCCTTGGCGTGAGGAAAACATATCTCTGCACTGAGCCTTTTCCCTTCACAAGGATCCTTGCACCTTCCCAGTCGACGTCCTTCTCATTGATTCCTATCAGTTCACTAAGTCGGCAACCTGTGCTGTAGAACAGGTTGAAGATCGTACTGCATAGCATTCCATGAAAATCATCACATGGGATATCCAGCACCCTGTGGATTTCATCCTCGCTGAGAACTGAGGGAAGCCGACGGTACCGGCTGCTTCCTCTGATTCTTGAAAAAGGATTGTCCTTGGCCTCACCTTCCATGCAAAGATAGTGGAAGAATCCTCTCATGGTCGAAAGAATCCTGTTGATGCTGCTGGCGGCAAGCTTGTCATTCATAAGCTCTGAGATAAACAAGCCGGCATCTTCATTTCTCATCTGAGCTAGAGTCAGGTCAGTGCCCCTGAGAAACCCCATGAGCTTCTCCAGGTCCAGCCGATAAGAGGAAACGGTATTCATGGAATAGCCAAGCATGCTCGACAGGTATGACAGAAATCCTTCCTTCAACTCTTCATTAGTCTTCATCACAGATGAAATATACCATTTTACTGATGAAATTACCATCACGACTTGACGTACCATGCTTCACAATACCTATAGCGATTACAGTTTTGCAGTTCAAATTCCGGACTGTAAGGCACTCTGTGCACTGTAATTGCATCCTTTTCAATCAACTGAGCAACAGTATCGATTTCTGAAGCGCCATCATCGCAAAGAAGCGAACTCCCTTCAAATTGCCTGCCACTTCTTCTTGCAGATCCATGTACATAGACATCCCTTCCGCCATCCAGTGCAAATCCTGCAGTTCCCAATGCGCCTGAATGGATTCCAGCCTGAAACACGACAGTGAACCGAGTCAGCAGAGCCAGAACTTGATTGCGAATAGGAAAGTTGTATCTCATCCCACAAGCAGAAGGCAGAAACTGAGAAATCAGCAACCCTCCCTGAGAGATGATCCTCTGCTTGAGATATCCGGCATTATGAGGATAGTCAACATCCAACCCGCATCCAAGCACCCCGATCACTCGGCCGCCTCCATCAAGACAACCTTGCATCACAGCCTGATCCAGGCCATAGGCAAGTCCGCTGACCACCGACACGCCATTGAGACCGCACTCCAATCCAAACCTGTACGCTTGCTGCCTGCTTTCTCCAGTCGGACGTCTGGTTCCAACAGCAGTCAGACTATGATTCCAGTTCTGATCGAGCGAACCCGTGAACATGAGACCAAATGGAAGATGACGCTCATCCCCAAGAAGAAACGGATATTCACTGCTGAAGCAATGGCAAAAACCGTGACAATCAGCCCTTTCGAGGAAATTCTCTGCCAGATGATAGCATTGCTCAGCCCTGCTGACATCATAAGTGAAATTCTTTCCAATCTTCAGATACTGACCGACAGCCCCTGGCCTTCCCTCAAAATCCTCCAAGGAAAAATGGCTCTGAAACAGGACCTTTTTCACATACTCCGAAATCCCTGGAATGCAGAAAATGAACAAACCTCTGTCCATGACAGCTGACCTCCTGCCCATTACAACGGGAGAATCAGCTTCATGCTGAGAAGAAAAACAACATGCTACTTGCCACCGCCATCGGGGTGATGCTTGTTGAACTCACTTTGGAGCTGGTCTGTATCGACATGAGTGTAGACCTGAGTCGTTCTTATGTCGCTGTGCCCCAGCAGCTCCTGAACTACACGGAGATCCGCCCCACCCTGAAGAAGATGAGTGGCAAAGCTGTGTCTAAGGGTATGGACCTTGGCATCCTTTCCGCAATCAGCGCAATACGCCTTGAACCGCTTCCATACCAGTGCCCGGGTAAGCCGCTCACCCCGCCTTCCAACGAACAGGAACCTGCATCTGGGATTGTCATTCACCAACACTGGCCGGCTTTCAATCATATACCTTGAAAGAAGGTCACGAAGGATTGTTCCCACCAGCACAATGCGCTGCTTGTCACCCTTTCCTATGACGGAAAGAACTCCTTGCTCACAATCGTAGTCCTGAACTCTCAGAGCGGTGGCTTCGGACACTCTCAGTCCACATGAATAGATGGCTTCGAAGAGCGTCCTGTCGCGAAGTCCAAGAGGGGTCGTCACATCCATAGTGTCAAGTATTGCATCCACTTCGCCGGTCTTAAGCACTTTTGGCAACGGTTTCTCGACCTTGATCTGTCCGATGAGCTCAAGCGGACTGACATCCATGATGTCGCTTTGAATCAGGAATACATAAAAAACCCGAAGGATGGTGATTATTCGGGAAACAGTCCTCGTGCCGACCTTGCCATCCTTGGATCTGAATCCAAGATATTCGGTTATCTCATCGACATCAACGGCATCGGCCTGATGACCTCTTCCTTCAAGGAATGCAATATAGCGCCTTATTTCAGCGACATAGCAGGAAACGGTATTCGGTGACGAACGCCTTTCGACAAAAAGAAACT
Organism: Spirochaetales bacterium; assembly: GCA_012728215.1. Lineage (GTDB taxonomy): Bacteria > Spirochaetota > Spirochaetia > Sphaerochaetales > Sphaerochaetaceae > JAAYFO01. The sequence goes on from JAAYFO010000010.1 coordinate 13,167, forward strand.
GTCGGAAACTGGAAATCAGATCATCTGAAACAGACATCAGCGACGTTCATCTTCATCATTGTCGGCAGTCTTGTACCTCAATACTGCAGGTGTCGAGAAATCAGAACCGGGGTTGGACCTTCTTGTAATCTGACTCTGCAGATCCTGCCATCGGTTGATCTTGATGTAGTTCTCGCTTCTTGCAGCTGGATTAGCCGTGGCTTCTTCGCGTTCCTTTGCAGGGATATCGCTGATTCGGCTTTCCTGAGGCTTCTGAGAGACAGTAGGCATCTCGACAGTGGTCTGGTTCTCGAATCCAGTTGCGACGACAGTGACCTTAATGCTGTCCCCCAGATCCGGATTGTAAGCCTGACCAGCAATGATGAGGGCATCGGGATCGCAGTTCTCGGTAAGAAGTTCCACGACATCCTGATATTCCTGCAATGTAAGGCCATCACCTCCGCAGAGATTGACAAGAACGCTCTTAGCTCCCTTTATGCTGGTATTCTCCAGCAGAGGATTGGATATAGCCTGTCTGGCGGCATCCAGAGCCCTTGTTTCGCCTTCTCCGATTCCGATTCCCATCAGGGCATCACCCTTGCCCTTCATCACGGTACGGACATCGGCGAAGTCAATGTTGATCTCTCCAGGTTCAGTGATGAGTTCGCTGATACCCTGGACTCCCTGACGAAGAACATCATCGGCCATAAGGAAGGCCTGCTTGATCGGGGTGTTGTTTTCAGCGACCTTCAGAAGATACTGGTTTGGAATGAGAATCAGAGTATCTACGCTCTCACGAAGCTTTGCAATTCCTTCCTGTGCCAAGGCAAGTTTCTTACGACCCTCGAATGCAAAAGGCGTAGTCACCACAGCCACAGTCAGCACATTCTCCGACTTGGCTATCTCGGCCACTACTGGAGCCGCACCAGTGCCGGTGCCGCCGCCCATTCCTGCTGTGATGAACACCATGTCGGTGCCTTTCATCAGTTCCTTGATCTCTTCCTTGGACTCGATTGCAGCCTTCTCGCCGACCTCGGGAATACCTCCGGCACCAAGTCCTCCTGTCAGTTCCTTGCCAATCGGCATCCGGATCTGAGCATTTGACTTCTGAAGAGCCTGAACATCAGTATTGAGAGAGACAAAAGTTACCTTCTTAAGACCGCTTGCAATCATTCTGTTGACAGCGTTGCCACCTGCACCACCCACTCCAACGACCTTTATGTCTGTTGGCGCAGTCTGATCATCCTTCAGCAAATCTTCTATCATTCCAAAATCCATAATCGAACCCCTCATCTATTTTGCAACCGTTCTGAAGAATCGAGAAATCTTCTTGAAGATATTTTCTGAAGAAGACTGCTTCCATTCATTTCCAGAGCTTCTGACACTTTTCTTTCCAACAGCAGCAGAAAGAAATCTGCTGGCTTCATTCTGCAGCAAGCCAAGTACAGTTGTGTACTTAGGATCGATGTAGCTTCTGTCCAATCCATGAAGCGCTTCCGGGAACCCGATCCTTGGCTGCAACCTGAAAATCTCACTTGCCAGTTCACTGACACCCGACAGAAGCGCACCACCACCGACGAGGACAACCCCACCAGCGAACTGGGACTGCGGACAGCACTTGTCAAGATCATTCTTCAGGAACGAGAAAATCTCCGCCATCCTGGGCTCGATGATCTTGCAAAGCTCCTTCTTTGGCATGCTTATAGCCCTGAGGCCCTGAACCTGCGGAATGACAACCATATCGTTTGGAGCTATCGATGGGATGTAGCAGCATCCGCTCCCGCACTTGACGCTCTCCGCCACGGCATGGGATTTTCCAAGTATGTAGGCGATGTCATTCGTAACATCGTTGGAACCCAGGTCTATGCCGCCGGCATAGCATGGAGAACCATTGGAATATGCAATCATGTTGGTCACCTGGCTTCCGATATTGACAAGCACCGTCCCAACTTCCTTCTCCTCGGATGAAAGAACCACTTGCGCATCGGCCAGAGACTGAAGAATCACACGCTGCGAGTCAAATCCCGCCCTGATCAGAGTCTTCCGGTCTGTCTGAATCACATCGGACTGCCCAGTGACTATGAGAACCTTGGTCTCAAGCCTGTGACCAAGCATGTTGATCGGGTCCTTGATTCCTTCCTTTCCATCTACACAGAAATCCTGAACCAGCGTATGAAGGATCTCCTTGTCAGCTGGGAGATTGAAGGCCTTGGCGACTTCCAGACTTCGATAGATGTCATCACGTGTTATCTCAAGGTCCTTGCCGGTAATGCCGACCACACCTTCGGAGTTGTATGTTTCAATCTGACTGCCACCGACACCGAAGATCACGCTGTCCACTTCGGCGCCAGCCTGAAGCTCTGATTCCTGAACAACGGATGAAATGGTACGGAGACATTGTTCTATATTCACAATCTTTCCATGAATGACGCCCTCGCTTGGTCTTTCACAAACAGTATCGACCATGAGCTGTCCATCACGGGAAACAGAACCAATGACAGCACGCACCCAGGAGGAACCTATATCCAGCGCCATCAATTTTTTTTCTGCCACGGCAACCTCCTAACCAATGCATTGGCATACAGATCAAAGACCTGGTGCGTATCATTCTGGGCAGTTTGGGCAACAACAAGCTTCAAAGCGGTATTCAGCCTTCGCGACGAGACTCTTTCCCTGACGGAGATTTCAGCATCACAACTAATGAAATCCACAATAAGCCAGCCCAGATTTCCACTCATATTATTATCGTATTTCAACGTAATTTTCAAGGACTTATCTGTAACAAGGGACTTTAGGTCATTGAGATCAATGAAAAACTCTGATGAAGGACCGAATACAAGAAGATTTTGAAGAAAAGCCGATGAAATCTCCATTTCATATTCGTTTCCTGCCAGAACCTCATCGTATCTGCCTTCAATTCTGACGACATCATTTCCTCTTATCTGCCACAAGGAATCCACCCCGTCGTCCCCCTGGTCACGAACAACGAGCAGAAAAGCCGGATCTTCATTCTTCAGCCTCACCTTGAGAACTCCTCTGACGCTTCCCGACACTTCTGCATCGGCAATTCCATCCAGTGCCTCGATTTTCGATTCCAGTCGGCTGAACCTTCGCTGCAATGTCCCCTGCCTCAGCCATTCTGTGGCAAGCGCTGCGACCTGCTCATTGCAGAAGCAGTGCCCTGTCGATTCCACCTCAAAGCTGTCCAGGCCTCCGATGAACACGAACCAGAAGGTCAATGCGATTGCAATAAGAAGAAGCGCTATGCAAAAGACTATCATCCACTGACCTGTATTCATGGCTTCTCCGGGAATACCAGATCATCAGTGGCGGCGGACAGCGTGACTTCAGCCTTTCTTGAAGAAAGGGAGTCGCGTACAATCCTTGCCAGGAATCCAGCTTCTATAATCACGACAAACAAATTGGTGCCACCCTGTGAAAAGAACGGCATAGGTATTCCCGTCGGAGGGAACAGACCGCTTACCACCGCGGCATTGACCAGAGACTGCCAGAAGATCATCGTCGTGAACCCAAATGCGGCATAGCCCGAAAAACGGTCTCTTTCCCATATTCTTCTGCTTCCTCGCCATCCGATGACGGCAAAGGCGATGAACAGCAGAAAGATCAGCAGAACCCCAGCAAAGCCAAGTTCTTCCGCTATGTTGGCAAGAATGAAGTCATTCTGGACTTCGGGAAGTATTCCTTTCTTGTAATATCCATTTCCAAGCCCCTTTCCCCACAGGCCTCCGGAGGATATCGCCTTTCTGGCGATTGTCACCTGATAGTTTATCCCTGAAGGATCGAGATTCGGGAAAAGAAACGCCGCAATCCGCTTCACACGATAAGGCTCACTTAGCATGACGGCAGTCCCGCCAACCATCAGAAACCCGAACCCAAGAAGAACCCAGGGAAGGTTCACATGTGAAAGGAGCAGCATTGCTATGCATACGCCCAGATACACGACTGTAGTCGAGTAGTCCTTCTGAAGAAGAATCAATGTGGCAAAGCAAAGGCACACACCTGCGCAGATGAGCTGCCTGACCATCTTGGAATTGGAATCCTCGATGGAAAGCACAGATGCAAGAAACAGTATCGTGCTGAACTTGACGATCTCCGACGGCTGAAATGACGGAAGCGGTCCCAATGAGAGCCACCTTCGTGCTCCCAATGTGCTGACCCCGAAATTGGTGAAGAGCGTAAGAAGCATGAGAATCAGGCAGATCGCCATCAGAGGAATTACAGAGAAACGGAAGAACCTCATGGGTATCAATGCGATTACGAAGCTTGCAACTATGGCCGCCACCGCAAAAACAATCTGGCGCTTCAGAAAATAGGAGCTGTCGAACCCAAAACTCAGCGCTTCCTCATAGCTTGCAGAAAACATGCATAGTAGACCAAGGAGGACCAGAGCCAGAGTCACGAGAATGAACACCAGGCTTTCAGTCTTCATGACAGCCTCCAGATGGCCAGAGCAATGAGACTCCCCATGACGTTGATCGAGGTGAACAGCAGAACTATCTTCCAGGCAGGCATGCCATGGTGCTCAAGCAGATGATGCAACGGAGCTATTGCGAACACCTTCTTTTTCAGGATCCTGATGCTCAGAATCTGAATCAGGCTTGACAGCAGTTCGATGCAGAACAGGATGCTGCAAACAAGCAGAAGAAGATCCTTTCTCATCAGAAGCGCCATGGCGCCGATGAGCCCTGCCAATCCGTGACTTCCAACATCTCCCATGAATATCCTCGCCGGACTATGATTGAAGACAAGGAATCCACCCAATGTGCCGATCACAACCCATGGCATCATGCCGAATTGTGTTCCCCACCCCATGAGTGAAATCGCCAGGAGAACAGGAATCGTAGAACAGGACGCCAGACCATCAACGCCATCAGTGATGTTCAATGCATTGACATAGAACACAAGGAAAAAAGCCGCGGGAAGGACATACCATATTCCGAAGTCAGACTCCATTCCAAAGATGAACCTGGATTTAGTCACATCAAAGTCCTTCCAAATGATCAGGAACACCACCAGGACGGCGGCAAAAATCTGACTTGCAGACTTCTGCTTCACCGTGAACCCATCGCCATTATCCGATCTGAGCTTCAAGACATCATCGCAGAATCCTGCAATTGAAAAAACCCAGAGAGAAAAAAGCGGTATGTATACCTTTGGGGATCTGAAGTCCATGAAGATGAAAAAGCAGGCCGTCACTGCGACGAGAAATGCAATCCCACCGAAGAACGGAGTCCTGGACTTGCGCTGATCTTGAATGAGAAGCTCCGGCTTGACTGCCACGAACATCCGTTTCTTTTGAAGAATGACCACAAGGAGCCAGGTTGACATGACACTTATAGCGAAAGCACTGAGAAAAGCCGGAACCACTGATAGAAAAATCATGGATTCTTCTCCTATTGTCCAAGCAACGTAGGAAGCAGGCGCTCCATCTGCATCACTCTGGAACCCTTAAGGAGAAACAGGTCACCCTCGGTCATGGTCCGCTTCACATCATTCTGAATCTCTTCGAACATGTCAGAATAGAACAGCTTTCCACAAAATGCCTCATTTTTCAGCATATCGTAGACTTCCTCCATCTCCTTGCCATAAAGAAACACGTTGGAAGCCCCGCTCTTTCCAATCTTCTGCCCCAGCAGTCTGTGAGAACAGGCGCTTGCCGATCCAAGCTCCTTCATCGAACCGAAAGCAAGATTCTTTCTTCCTTTCCATCTCAGACGCTGAATGACATCCAGTATTGCATAGCTTGATTCATAATTTGCATTATAGGAGTCATCAATGACAGTGACTTCCCCTTCGTAGACCTTTGACCTGCCAGGAATCTGCACGACACGTGATACGCCCTCGGCGATCTGGTGCGGAGTGCATCCCAGTTCTTCTGCAATCTGAATTGAACCGATGCAGTCCATCAGAGAATGCCATCCAAGGCATGAAAGGTGCATCCTCTCACCCCTGTATTTCAACACCCATCCATTGAGTCCCATGTTTGTCAGTGACTCAAGCCCCTTGATGGAATTCACACCATACTCATCGACTCTGACAGGGGAATATTTCTTGATGTAGTTTCTATAGCAGCAGTTCTCGCTGATGAACGCATGCTCGACAGCAGCAGTGAATATCTTCCGCTTCTCATCCACAAGAGTCCTTGTATCGCCGAACTTTTCCAGATGCGATTCGCATATGTTGGTGATCACAGCCACATCGGGTTTGACTATCGAACTAAGCATGTCCATTTCACCGACATGATCGATTCCCAGCTCGAAGACACCATAACGGCAGCTTGAATTGAGACTGAATATCGAAAGAGGAAGGCCGAAAAGGCTGTTAAGGTTTCCAGGAGTCTTGGCTGTCTTGGCTCTCATGCCCAGGATTGAAGCCAGGATTTCCTTGGTAGTCGTCTTTCCGCAGCTTCCTGTGATCGCGATCATCTGGGCATTGAATTTCTCGGCATATCCCCTTGCGAGCTGATGAAGCCCCTTAAGGGTATCAGGAACCAGTACAAGCGAACACGGTTTGCCAATCATCTGACGCATGCATTTGTATGCCTGATTCTGTTCTGCCAGGACAGCTATGGCACCTCTTTGGATTGCATCGATGATGAAGTCATGGCCATCAACCTTGCTTCCCCTGGTTGCTATGAAAAGAGAACCGGGACTTGCATCACGGGAGGAAAGGACGACGCTGGTGATCGGTTGTCTTCCACTGTTGGCCACATAGGTGATTCCTCTGACAAGACGGGCAACTTCGGATATTGAATTGAACAATGGTTCGATTTCTTTATTCATATGCTGCCTCATCTACGAAATAATTCTTTTCAGGTTCAATCTTCTTCACTTCCACTTTAAGAATGCCACTGGACCAGGAAAGGAATTCAGGAGTGCCTGCCTGTGCAATCTGAGCATTCAGAAGCATGATGCTGTCTCTAGTTTCTGAAGCCTTTTCTTCAGTATCTCTGATGAGCGCCTCAATCGATGCGCAATCAGCTGATTCCAGAATGGAAAAGAAAGCGCACAAAGCGACAAGGCACATTGCCAAAGTCATTTTCGCCATTCTCACAACGCTTCTTTTCTCCATATCAGGTCCCCAGCTTTTCCACTACTCTTAGTTTTGCACTTCTAGATGGTGGATTAATCTCACACTCTTCTCTTGTCGGTTCCAAAGGTTTCTTGTTCAGAAGAACTATATCCGGCTTATCCATTGCAAGATGCTTCTTGAACGTCCATTTTGCAATCCTGTCTTCCAGTGAATGGAAGGTTATCACAGCGATTCTTCCCTTGGGCTTCAAACATCCGATTGCCGCATCCAAGGCTGGCTCAATCCTGTCAAGTTCCTTGTTGACCTCTATCCTGATTGCCTGGAACGTCCGTGTCGCAGGATGAATCCGACCATATCTGTAGTTCACTGGAACGGAATTGAAGATCACATTCTCCAGCTCTCCGGAGGTCCTTATGGGATTCTTTGTCCTGGCATCCACAATGGCCTTGGCTATTCGTCTGGAATAACGCTCCTCGCCATAGTTGTAGATCACATCGGCAAGATCATCCTGACTGTATTCATTGACCACCTCATAGGCGGAAAGGCTCGAATCCACACACAGCCTCATGTCGAGGATCTCTTCCTTCTTCTGAAAGCTGAAGCCGCGCTGGGATTCCTGATAATGGAATATGCTTATTCCAAGATCGAAGAGAATGAAATCAACTGTCCCAAGCTCATGATCCCTCAGATAATCATCAAACCATGTATTAACGCTCTGGAAGCGGTCGCCAAACACTGAAAGGCGCTCTTCGGCCTTTTTGATGATCTGGGCATCTCTATCCAGACCAACGATTCTCAAGCCAGGATAGGCACTGAGCATCATTTCAGAATGCCCGCCCTCGCCCAATGTACAGTCAATCATGCTGCAGCTGGCGTTGCAATCAGTTATTGGAAAGCTCTGAAGCACTTCGTTCTTCATCACTGGACAGTGCAGTATATTGACGCTCATGACTTGCTCCTCAGGTAATTGCTCAGTATTGAGGCATCTTCTTCCAATGTCCTGTCAACTTCATCCATCTTCTCGGCATAATGATCAGTGTTCCAAATCTCGATGTAGGTTCTGTTTCCGAGAATCGTGCATTCGCTCTTCGGCTCCATCATCGCGAATTTTCTGAAATTCTGAGGAATGCAGATCCTTCCGTTCTTGTCCAGATCGACATCCTGACATGCAGACACAAGTCTCCGTGTTATGTTAATGGTCTTGATATCAAGCATTGCTGCCGGATCATCGGCTATGGATGAAGCGAACTTCTCATATTCTTCTTCAGTGAAGAGCCAAAGACAGTTAGAAAACGATCGTGTCAGAACAAGATGAGCCTCTCCAAGTTCCAATCTGAACTTCAAAGGTATCATCAAACGTCCTTTTTCATCAATTGTATTGATGTATTCGCCACGCATCAGTTTCGTTCCTTTTGTCAAAAACAGGGATTAATTACCACTTTTCACCACTAGGATACACCTCACAACTCTGAATCGCAACTTTAATTCCCACTTTTTCCACTAAACATCAACTTAATCACGCTGTGTCACTTAACGCAGAGAAAGGACATAAAATGTCCCACCATTATCAATGCCAATCTCACATCTGGTAAGCAATTGAATGATCAAAGGTTAGGCAAGACGGTTCGGCCTGTCCAAAACAATGTCAATTTTTACCATTGTTTCAGTAAAAAGATGTCGCTGAATCCTTCATGCAGGCCTGCAGAAATCCTGCCCTGATTACAGATTAGGACTGTCTGTCTTGAAAATACGGCAAAAGCCTGCTACTTCAGATGTTCAGGATTGAAGATGTTGTAATCAATATATCTGAAGACGTTGTTACGTTTCTCTGCCTTGACAAGCCATTCGGTGTTCACGGCATTCTTGCACATGTTGTTATACACAAGATTCAGATTCTTGATGTGAGAAGACAAAGTAGCCTCTGCAAAACTCCTTGAGGTATGATTGTGAATCATGAATGGCCAGTCACTCGCCATGAGCAGAAGTGTCTCACGGGCAGCCTGATTCAGGAAGCGCTGCTTCAAGGAACTCTGGTCCGGAAAACGGCAGGCAAGCTCCTCCATGTTCCTTACAGCCTCGAATGTATGCCGGTAAATCCATGCATTGGTGCTGTTATCAATCCAGAATGACGAGAATCCACCTTCGCCCCAGCTGGAGAAGGAAGGTTCCATGATTTCTGCATCAATCCCCTGCTCCAGATAGTTGGAGGGCGTGATGAGAGCCATGTCATTGGCAATGCTGCATTCCCTTATGACATTCTCAAGCCATTCCACACCTTCGAACCACCAGTGGCCGAACAGCTCGCAGTCAAAGCTAAGCGTGTACAGCGGATCCACATCCAGGATGTCCGAAAGAGCCACGCCTTTATGTCTGACGTTGAAAAGGAAATTCTTCGCATGAAGACGCACCTTGGCTGAAGCCTTTGATGGATCATAGACCTTCTTCTGGTCGGTCTTGCCTGTTATCGCATGATACTTGAACCCAGTGAACACTCTCACATCAGGTTCATGAATGTATGGACGGATGTAGTCAAGGTCCAAATCATAGCCAATATCCCGGTAGAACTCCCGGTAATCACTGTCACATGGATATCCGTTGGTGCTGGACCAGACAAGAGACGTCAGATAATAGTCACGGGCAAATCCATACACACCGTTCTCGCACTGTATAGGTGCATAATTAGCACGCTTGACAAAAGGATTGGCCAGGACCACAGCCTGGGCTGCGAGATGCATCCAGTTGATCCCGGATTTCTTCAGCAGTCCTTCCAGCCCTGGGTAATAGCCACATTCAGGAAGCCAGAATCCATTGGGCTGTGCGGCGAAGTTATATGCGTGGCTCATCACGCCGGTCTCAATCTGTGCATTGACAGCGACAGGATTGGACTGATAGGCAGGAAGATAGCAATGAGTGGCGGCAGTGGTGATCAGCTCAAGATACCCAAGCTCCGAAAGCTGCTTGAAGCCTTCCAGGATGTTACGCTTGTAGAGATTCTCGAAATCCTCCAGGTTCTGTTCCAGATTCCTGCGATATATCTCGAGGGTTCTCAGGGCATTCTCATTATCTTCCTGGCGCAGTCTTTCCTGTTCCTTCTCTCCAAGTTCAATATGGAGCTCCAGATATCCGACAAAACGCTCCTGAAGCATCTTGTCGGTAAGCATTGCGCAAAGTGTCGGAGAAAGAGAGAAAGTCAGCTGGAACTTGATTCCTTCATTCATCAGTCTGTTCATCATTCTGAGAAGCGGAAGGTAGCTCTCGTTCATTGCTTCAAAAAGCCAGTCCTCTTCGAGGAAGCGAGGATATTCAATATGACGTACAAATGGGAGATGCGCATTGAAAACAAATGCTAGTTGATTGGTCATTACTTAGTCTCCTCCACCATGTTGGTTGCAGGTACGATTTTGGGATTAAGCTGATTGAACAGCTCATTGACAAGCCTGTTGTTAATGATCTCTCCATTCTTCGAAGAAATGCATGAAAGAATCAATGAAGCCTGATTGCTGTTCTGAAGCCTGGCTATGACATCCTGTCCAATTGCCCTGGGTGCCTGAATGACCTCACTGGTTGCAAGAACCTCGAAGATCTTTTCTGAAGGAAATTCACAGACCAGCTCCAAATGATATTTCATCCCCATCCAAGGAAGAGCGATGGACCATGAACGGTCTTTGGAAGCGACATCGATATCGTAAACTTCCTCTTCATCCCCTTTTTCATCCACTGCATGGGATCTGATGAATATCCTGTAATCGGGATCACGATCGATGCATTCATTCTTGGTATTGGGCGAAATGCTCCAGAATACATATCCCCAGAATGGATCCTTCATCAGAAGATGGATGGACGTCTCAAGGTATTCATCAGGCAGAGCCTCGACTCCCGGAAGATTCAGCATCCGGTTCATCTGGACATCGGTAAGGCAATTCATGAATTTATGAATGCCTGTCTTCGTCATAAAATCCTTGGAGCCTTCGCTGACATCATCATAGAGCTCACTGATTCCTTCAATGAGTTCCTCTCTGGAAAGAGACTCCCAATCATCCATATTTTCCTGACTGGCGATATACTGCAGTTCCGCTGTGGACAAAGTGTCAATTTTCAATAAGACCATTAAGACTCCAACTATAAATACGATTATCTGAATTTTGGACTGCTTAGTCAACACGATGAAGACAAAGACTGCTGGTTACCGTTTTTATTTTAATAGCATAGCAAACAAAGTTAATAATATGTTATACTGCCAAGGTTATGAAAACATCGATAATCATTCACGGACATTTCTACCAGCCCCCTCGTGAAAACCCCGAGACAGGTCTTCTGCCCAAGCAGATTGAAAGGAGCAGGTACTCAGACTGGAATCAGGCCATAACAGAAAACTGCTATCATGCGAACTGCCATTCCCGCTACCTGGGGCCATACGGCGAAATCAAATCAATTGTCAACAACTATGATCACATATCATGGAACTTCGGTCCCACATTGCTTCGTTGGTTCGACAATGAAGACCCGTCCGTAATCCGCTATCTTCAGGATGCGGACAGGCATGCCATCAGAGAGACAGGACATGGCAACGGAATCGCACAGGGTTTTGGACACAGCATTCTGCCGTTGGACTCACCTTCCAACCGCAAGATCCAGATTGCATGGGGAATCGAAGACTTCAAATCCCGATTCGCTCGGATGCCCGAGGGATTCTGGTGCCCTGAATGTGCAATCAATCCAGAGACTATCGACGACCTCTGTGACGCAGGAATCAAATTCGTCATTCTGTCTCCATGGCAGGCTTTCAGCATTGAGGATAACGGAAAGCAGAAGGCACTCGGTTCCAACCCTGCACCGTGCGATGAACCTTTCTGGATAAAAGGCACCAATGGCAAGCTCGCTGCCTTTTTCTATGACCCTGAGCTGGCCAGCGGAGTAAGCTTCGGGCATCTTCTGCGAGATGCGGACCAATTCTACCATCTTCTGGTGCAGAGACGAAATGAGGCAACCACGACACCACGTCTGATGCATTATGCCACTGATGGCGAAATCTACGGTCATCATGAGCCGTTCGGCAACATGGCGCTCACTGCATTGATAAAGAAGATCAAGGATGGCGAAGACTTTGAACTTACCAACTATGGAGCCTATCTGGAGAAGCATCCTCCTGTAAGGACAGCGGTTCTCAAGAAGGGCGATGACAACCTCGGGACATCCTGGAGCTGCTGTCATGGAGTCGGTCGCTGGTTCCGCGATTGCGGATGCTCCACAGGAAGTCAGCAAGGATGGAACCAGAAATGGCGTACTCCCTTGCGCAATGCCTTCAACAGGCTGGGCAATCGCCTGAGTGATGTGTTTGAGAAGGAAGTACATAAAATGCTTCCAGACTCTCCTCCAGGCTTCTCCCATGTGATTCTTCGTGATTACTACAAGGTTCTGACTAAGCGAATCGACATTGACCAGTATCTTGCCAGCCTCAGCATTGACCAATCCGACCGCGTCACGATGGCCAGGCTTCTGTGCGGAATGAAGAACTGCCTTTACAGCTTCACCAGCTGTGGCTGGTTCTTCAATGACTTGTCCGGGATAGAACCGCGTCAGAACATCAACTATGCACTTTTTGCAATCAAGCAGTTCTGGGAATTCCTCAGCCCCTCTGATCTGGACATGTTCCTAAGCGATCTGAGCAAGGCTGAAAGCAACATAAAGGCTCAGGGAAACGGAAAGCAGATAGCCATCTCTCTTTGCAATGCCATTGAAGGCACCAGCGAAGCAGTGATTGCCGCATATCTGAACCATCTGATTGATTCAAGACAGATGCTGAGAAGATATGGATACTTTCAGATTGAAGCCTCCGGCGATTTCTCAGAGTACCTTCTCACAAATTCCACGACGCTGGAAAAGAGAGCATTTCACATAATGCTTGACTATGATGAGAGGACCCTGACACTCACCAATCTCTCTCCTGGCAAGGCCTTTGACATTCTGAAGGACAATTCGTTGAGAAAGTCTGTGGATGAGAAGAAGTATTCCTTCTCCAGCATACCTGAGAGACTCAAATCCCTGCTTCTCATGCGCATAGACGATTCTGTCTGCATTCATGAGAAGAATCTGGTAAGGGAGATCGGGCATTCGATTGAAATGCTTGGATTGATAGCTCAATCCACCGGGACAACGGAGCCTGACATAGACTATGCGCTTCCCTTCCGAGCACTGAGACAGTTCTTCAATACCGACATGGATACGATAATCAGTGAATGGACGGACAACAAGCTGTTCATAGCAAGGATCATGACACAGATCAGCAGTTATGCCCCCACAAGGACAAAGCAACTGCTGAACGACCTTCTTTCGGGCTGCATAAACAGGCTGGCGGCACTTCTTTTCAAAGAAAGCTACAGCGAGCGACGGATGAACTTCAGCTATGATCTTCTCAGGACTGCTAGGAAATGCAAGATTGAGCCTGACATCACATACATGCAGGATGCACTGTATCCGTACATGATGGACAAGAGACATGATTTCCCATTGATGCGGAACATGCTGACTGATCTGAATTTCTCAACACAGGGCTGATTCCAGTTCAGGCTGCTTCTCAGCTACTGTGAAGCAAGGCCTGGGCGTGCCTGAGGGATTCCTCGTTTTCATCACCGCTAAGCATGCGGGCTATCTCGTGGATGCGGGATTCTTCATCGGCAAATGCGATGCAGCTGAAGGTCCTTCCCGCCTCCTCGTGCTTGGATACAATGAACTGCGCATCTGCCATGGCCGCAATCGAAGCCAGATGAGTTATCACTACAACCTGTCTGGAACGAGCCAGATTGCAGAGCTGGATACCGACAGCCTGAGCGACTGTCCCGCCAATCCCTGCATCAACCTCGTCAAACACCTGTGTCTGAGTGTCATCGACTTCTGCAAGCACAGTCTTTATGGCAAGCATGACTCTTGAAAGCTCTCCGCCTGATGCTATCTGCGAAATCAGCTTCGGTGGCTCTCCCTTGTTGGGAGAAATGAGGAAATTCACATCATCCATACCATTAGGCCCCAAATCGGAAGGCAGAATTTCAATTATGAACTTGCCCGACGGCATTCCCAGGTGTGAAAGAGAAGCTTCAATCAGCTTCTGCAGAACCAAGGCGGCCTTCTTTCTTGCTGAGGAAAGCTTCTGTGCAAGGTCAAGCACTTCATTTTTCTGTTTGCTGATCATGTTTTCCAGCCGTGACAGTTCAATCTCAGTCTTTTCTGCTGAGTGAAGAGTGTTCTTTGCATCATGGCAGAAAGCAATCACATCCTCAATCATCGCACCATACTTTCGCAGTCTGCGTATGGCCATCAGCCGTTCCTGAAGGCTGTCAAGCTTCTCCTGTGAAAATGAAAGATTGGAGATTCTGTCTCTCAATGTCTCAAAGACATCTTCGTTTTCAATCCTGAGCGACTCGACTCGCCCTGAAAGATCGGCAAGAGTCGAATCAGCCTTCATCGCCTTGACGAGGTCACTTTCCGCATCAAAGAGCAGGTCCTTGGCCGATGACACTGCATTGATTGCCAGCTGAAGGTTCTCACTGAGCATCTCGTAATTCGAGATCACTGCGATCTGGTCCTTTATCTCCTGATCCTCACCGGGATGAGGATCGACCTTTGATATTTCCGAGACAGCGAACTCAAGGTAGTCCTTCTCCATCTGGGCCTTTCTGAGTCTGTCCTCGAAATCACTCTTTTCCTGCTCCATCGCCAGAAGTCGCTGATATGACTGCTGATATGAAGCGACAAGCTCCTGATTTCTTGCATAGGAATCGAGAATCCGCCGTTGTCTGTCAAAATGGACAAGGCTCTGATGCTCATGCTGAGAATGCATGTCTATCAGAGAATCCATGAAGCATACAAGTTCATTTCTGGAGACGCTCTGGCCCTGGATTGAAATCAGGCCTCTGCTTCCGTTTGCTCTTACCACCCTTCTGACGGTTACCGAATCATCTTCCGCCTCGATGCCTCGTTCCTTGAGAAAATCCAGAACAGAATGCCCTTGAGGTATGCTGACAAGTGCATTGACGACACATTCCTCTGCACCTGTCCTTACAGCCTGAGAATCCGCCTTTTCACCAAGAAGCAAGCCCAAAGCATCTAGAATAATTGATTTTCCAGCTCCGGTTTCTCCAGTAATGACATTGAATCCTTTTGAGAAATCTATCTCAAGGTTTTCAATCAACGCGAAGTTTCTAATCTGCAAACTTTCGATCATCTAGCAAATGCCTCCATCCCATCGGAGCTTTTCCCTGACCACTTCGAAGAAGCTTCTACGACCTGGGTTGACAAACAGCGCTTTCTTTTCTGAAACGATTTTCACGGCATCTCCCTCTCCCAATTCCATGAGCACCTGTCCATCGGCATTAAGGCATATGCCGGTACGTTGATCATTCTTGACAAGGAAACTCACAGTGGAGCCGCCGCTTACCACAATCGGACGGTTTGACAATGAGAAAGGACAGATTGGATTGATTATCATCGCATCCATGTATGGGTCAAGGACCGGCCCTCCGGCCGCCATGCTGTATGCAGTGGAACCAGTAGGGCTTGCAACGATGACACCATCGGATCGAATGGCACCGCCAAAGCACCCATTGATGAACATATCAAGCTTGAGAACCTTGGAAATGCCACTTCCTGAGATGACGATGTCATTCAGTGCATCAGAAAAAAAAGTGAATTCAGTCTGACCTGGCTTTCTGTAATACGAAGAAAGCATCTTTCGCTTTGAAAGATCTAGCCTTCCTTCAGCAAATTCTATATATGTCTCCTTCCATCGGTCAGCTTCGACTTCCGTGATGTATCCAAATGTGCCGAGGTTCACGGCGATGATAGGTGTGCTCTCACAATCCGACAATGCCCTGCAGCAGGTCAGAACCGTTCCATCACCACCTATGGAGAAAGCCAGGTCCGCACAGAGCCTTGAATCACTGTGCTCCAATTCACCCACATCCATTATATTCAGGCATTTGTCATCAAAGAATTCCTTCATCTCGCTGACAATCGCCTCAGCCTTGTCCTTGGATTTGTTGAATACAATCAGTATCCGCTCAATTTTTCTATTCATTGCAATCCCCTTTGCATACCTGTCCATCAGGGAAGATGGGCAATCACCTTGGCCACGGAATCAATTTCGTTACGAGAAAGAAATGGATATATCGGAAAGACTACAGCTCTGAGAAGATATGGGATTGCACAGGGAAAATGATCGAAATCATCCAGAAAAGGAATTCCTGCGGAATCAGAAAAAGCCATCCTTATCGGAACCTGATATCTGTCACCGAACTTTATGACATCCTGTGGCTTGGAATCCAGAAGAACACAGAAGTATCCACCATTGATATCAAAGTCAACGCTGTTGAGTCCGAACAGCTTGTGTCCCGAACTCATGAGACTCTGTCTGAAAAGCCTGTATATCTCCTTCCTGCGTGCAAGCCGCTCCTCAAGATTTGCCAGCTGGACTATTCCAAGGGATGAATTGAGATCCGGAAGGCTGCGGAACAATGAATCGTCCGAGTCCTGGCTTTCAATCTTTCCATCCCGGATTCCACAGAAGGCACCGCCACCTGTAGATATGAGATTGTTCTCCTCCAAGGCGCAGATGACTGCATCACCCTGATGTCCGGCTGCATCATCGTTGAAACGGCTTCCCATGCTTCTTGAGACGTCCTCGATAATGAACATTCCAGTCTCATGAAAATTCCTCTGATATGGTATCGAACCGAACGGTTCATCAATGATCACCGCCTTTGCAAGGCAGTTTTTAACCTTGTTCAAATCAATGCAGCAGTTCTCAGGATCTATGTCTATGTATTCCACTGAAAGACTGCACTCTGAAGCAACATCAGCGTAGAGTCTGGGAGACAGAACCGACATGGCAATGCTGTCTCCAGGCTGCAGATCGGCAATAAGAAAGGCATTCTTGATTGCATCTGGATACGAGCGCAGGGCAATACCGTCACTAAGAGACAGCAGCCGGCAGAGACCTTCAACAAATTCCTTACGCCTTATTCCAGGACCTATTTTTTCATCAACCATTGTCTGGAGCACCGAATCCATATCCTTTCGAGTGATGGTCGGCTTATAAAACTCAATTTGACCCATGAATTGATTATAACTTCTACAAAGACAAGAAACAAGTTGTTTCTTGTGGTTTGGAAGGCCTTAAGCGCCTCAGGCTCTTCACTGTCACATGCTTTCAGGTCAGATCAGATTCACCACAAGCATCATGCAGAACAAGGCAACTCCAACAAGGGAAATCACCAGGGATTTCCTTGATTCGCCCTTCTCAATGATACTTACAGCCGATCCGCCTATTCCAATCACAGCAGGAATGAGAATCGCCAGTAGTTTCGGCATTGTCGTAGGGTTTCCATTCAGGTCAATCTGTGTCGTGACCACATCAGGCAATGCCAGATAGCATACAATTGACAGAACCACTGACACAATAAGCAGAATTACTGCAAGAACACGCAATTTCATATTCTTTAAACTCAAATGACCTTGAGAACAAAGTCTTGGCTGTACAATACAGTCATCAGAGAATAAACATTGATTCGCAGTACGATCTCCTGTCCAGCCACAGCGTTCTTTGCCACATGAACAAGCAATCTGTTCCTGACGTCAGGATTGATGGAAGCTATGCTCAAGAGCATGTTCGGCACAAGATTGCCTGAAGTCTTGACTATGCCAGTCAAGACTTCTGCATCTCCTTGAACGACTTCAACGGATAGATTGACAAGTGGAGAAGTCGAAAGCCCGATATTTCTCACATCGAATCCAATCTCCACTGTTTCCCCGGCCTTTGCTTCCAAAGCCCTCTTGGAATTGTCCTCGGCGATCAGATAGATGTCCTCCATCAGAATGTTGAAGGTCCTTCGTCCTGTTACAAGATCATAATCCACTATCCAGCTTCTCAATGATGAATCTGTGAACTGGAACCGTATTGGAAGCTTCACATTCACTGGGACCACTGGCGATACTGTCAGACCAGGTCGGGAGAATGAGACGGGAACCGTTCTTCCTGGATTGAGATTGCCGACGACTACACTTGCCCTCTCTGAAATCAAATCGTTGTCAAAATATACGACAAAACGGACTTTCTCAAGTGGTTTCTCACCCTTATACTCAATGACTGGTTTGATCTTCAGAACATCAGACGAATAGACTCGTTCGAAGTTTTCCTTGCCTTCGATGAATACGTTGACTATCGACATATCAGGATTATATGCCTTCATATCCACTGAAACAGTCCACTTGAGATCATTCTTGTCAATATTACTGCAGGTCAGGTCAATAACAGCGGTTCTGTCATTCTTCAATTCAGCAGTGACATAACCCGAAAGCTGTGTTGAAAGAGGAAGATTTGGCCTGAAGTTGACAACCGTGGTCTCACCGGCCTTCAGAAGAGGAACTATAATTCTATCGCCTTCAACCTTGAGGAATTCATCGCTGCTGGAAATATTCACTTCGACATTGTAGAGGTTTTCGAGCCCATTATTCGAAATGCTGAGCTGCACTCCGAATCTTTCACCATTCTCGAGGAATTCATCGCCATTTCCAAGCTTGATCAGCTCGAACTTATCAAGCGCCAGGTTCATTATTGAATTCTTAAGGACCCAGTCGAACTTGCCATTGAAGACCTTTCCGCTCTTTGTTGTCGCACGCAGCAGAATTGTCGCATTTCTGTCATCACCAAATCTGGAAGGATCGGCAATGAGCGACAAAGGCTTGTCCGAAGGGCTCAGGAGTCCGGACTTCAGCTCTTCTGATGTCTGGTAGTTTCCCGATGTGCTTGCAAACCATCCAGCTTCGAGTTTGTCTATTGTCCATGATACCCAGTTCCGACCGCCATCCGCTGAGGCCTCCACAAGAAGGTCGTCAAGAGCCTTCTCGCCATAGTTGAATATTCCAAGGCTTATATATAGCTCACGCAGAATGCCATCTGGTCCAGGCATATCATTCACTCTGAAATCAGTGAATGCCACGCCTTCCTTGATCACTTCGACTATCGGAGCTTCAAAATCCGATTTGCTCAATGTAAATTCCAATGTCCCAGAGTTATTGAACTTATCCTGAAACTCGATGGCAAATTGCGGGTCGGTGGTCATGTCCTCAATCTGAAGATAATAACGAAGATAAGTGGAACTCCCTGATTTGACATCATCTAAAATCACAAGATCACCACCATTGTCCTTGTCGATTATCGAAAGGCCGTCACTCTTGGCAAGCCTGAAAGTCGGGCTGACCAAAGTGCTTTGGGATGAGTTGTTCATCACCTCAACAAAGAGTTCATGTCTGTTCCTGTCATAGCTGATCTGCCCCAGGCCAATGATCAAGGATCCTTTGCTGACAGCAATATCTACATCTCGGTAATATACTCTGCCTCTTGAATCCTCCAATGCGGCAATGAGATCAATCTGTCCTTCTGACTCAAAATCCTTGCCAAGCTGAACCAGTATGCCCTGCTTCATTGGAAATTCCTGGGTCTTTCCAGATACCATCACTATGCCTTCAAGATCACGAGGTGAATAGAGCGAGACGGTCAGTCGGCCTTCCATGGCTTCCTGTTCCAACGCTTCGGCGTCACCGCTGGATCGGAGGTTCAGAACAATGCTTCCGGTTTCACCATTCTGAAGAATTCCATCGCCATTGCCATCTACTTCCTCAAAAGATGATAACTCAACATCATGGCTGATCCATACACCCTCGGCAATCTGAGTCTTTCTCATGTTCAAAAGCTTATCATTCGGACGGTAAAGCGTTCCATCGATTCGCCATCCCCAGAAGCAGCTCTGATCATCCCCTCGCTCAACGATGTCTGGAAGAACCAATTCCTCATCATCCTGCCCCATGGACAGGACATACTCATCAATCTTCATTCCTGGCTTGAAAAGGACATCTGAATTCCATATAGGCTTGAATGACATATCTGAATATTCAGCTTTCCATGTCGTTCCATTTTTCCAGACCTTTCCTTTGGAATCATACCAACCGGAAACGGTGACGCCTTCATCCTGGGATGAGGACGAAGGTATGGTCACTTCCTCATATGGATATACTTTGATTTCCAGGTCGGATCGAGTGGAATCTATAGACGAATATAGAAATCTTACGTGGACAGCGAGACCCAAGGTATCGAACAACTCATATTTGAGTTCCTGAGTCTTATCTGGAGTGTATCCTGAACTATCGAGGATTCTAAGACAATAATCAATTGTCTTGTTGTCAAGCTTGGATTTTTGGAATTCATCAAGTTCATTTTGAACCATCTGGGCACTGTATGTGTCAAAGCGACCTTCATAGAATCTTATCCGTTTCTCCAAATTGGCAGCTTTTTCAATCTTTCTATCAGAAAATTCGAGGATTCTACGACGAATTTCAGGATAGGTGCGACTGGCAAGTATCTCGTTTTCTATCTGCAAAAAAGTAGTTGATTCTGCAAACGCCATTCCACCCACTAGTATGAACAGAAATACAAATACAAGACTCTTTTTCAACATGATTTTATTATTGCCCATTTCCATGCAAAATGTAAACAACAATCATCTTTCATTGACTTTTTTATGCATTGGATTCAAATTGAAAAAACCCAGAAAGCAATGTCATTGTCCTGGGTTTGAAATCGAAGGGAAAAAAAGATAAAAAAAGGCCCGGCGGCTACCTACTCTCCCGCAAATCAATGCAGTACCATCGGCGTGTGAGCGCTTGACTTCCGTGTTCGGGATGGGAACGGGTATTGTCACTCAGCTATGGCCACCG
>JAAYFO010000108.1 GCA_012728215.1 Spirochaetales bacterium
AAGGAATACAGGAACGGACTGGCAGAGGTGATAAAGCATTCTCTTCTCACCAAGGACGAATCACTGTACCTCATGCTATTGCAGAACAAGAAGCAGATTCTGGAAAGAGACAAGGAGACAATGAAGAAGCTGATTGAACTTTCCTTGTTGATCAAGAAGGAATTCCTCATCAATGATCCACACGATGATAAAGGAATCAGAATCGCTTTGAATCTGGGACATACCTTTGGTCATGCTTTGGAATCCCACTCAAGGATGAGTTCATGGTCACATGGCGAAGCAGTCGCCTGGGGGATATGCAGAGCATTGGATGCGGGGATGCAGCTGGGTGTGACGGACAAGGCCTTTGCACTGGAAGCGATGAAGCTTTTCAAGTTCTATGACTTTGATATAAGTTTCCGTCTTAACCGTGGTGAATGGCTGGATTATAAGGATCAGATGCTTTCTGACAAGAAGAAGGCAGACGGCCATATCAGATTTGTCCTGCTTCATGATCAAGGGGATCCTTTCATAAGCAATCTGGATTTCAACATGGTCCGTGATTTGGTAATCAAGCAGCCTTTGGGTTGAGCAATATCTTCCGTTATTGTAAACTTACGGTCATGAATTCATTTTATTTTGATTGGGCTGCAACTAGTCCCATGTCGAACGAATCAATCGAGGAATATGCCCTTACGGCCAGGGATTTCATGGCAAACCCCTCGGCTGCTCATCATGAAGGACAAAAATCCCATGTCAGGCTTCAGGAGCTTAGAAAAAAGGCTTCTGAACTTCTTGGCTGCAAAAGTGAGAACATGTTCTTCACAAGCGGAGGAACCGAATCGGATTCAATCATCCTGAATTCCGCCCTTCTTTCCATTAATCCTGGAAACATCATCATTTCTCAGGCAGAGCATTCGGCAATCAAGCAATATGCCACTGTCCTCAAGCAGATGGGCTGGAGCATCTCCTATCTTCCCTGCCCTCACGGAAAGGCTGATATCGATTCATTAAAAAAGCTTCTAGTTCCTGAGACCCGCTTCATATTCATCATGCTTGTCAACAATGTTCTGGGGACTATTGAAGATATTTCTGCCATAGTCGGCAAATGCCGTGAATACGAAAAAAACACAGGACGCCATATCCATGTACACACTGACGCAGTTCAGGCATGTGGAAAGATCCCTATCAATCTTGAAGCCATGGATGTGGACAGCGCCGCTTTCTCAGCACATAAGTTCTGCGGTCCCCGGGGCGTAGGCATGCTGTATTGCCGAAACAAATCCATAAAGTCAATAAGCACCGGTGGTGGACAGGAATCCGGAATCAGGCCGGGAACGGAAAACCTCAGTGGAATCGCCGCAATGGTCAAGGCATTGGAGATTGCAGTGGCAAGCCAGAAAGAACATTTTGAAAATGCCATGAAAAACAAGAAGGTACTTTCACAGTTGCTGGAAACAAATGGATTTGAGATATTGTCCCCGTTGGAAGGCTGTTCTCCTTTCATCCTCAACGTCTCCACTAGCAGGATTCCTTCAGAGGTATTTGTCAGAGTGATGTCTGACCGTGGGTACTGTCTGTCTGCTGGAAGTGCCTGCAACAACAATTCCAAGAAAAAGGTGGAAGGACTCAATACTCTTGGCTTCTCCGAGAAGCAGTCATCCACATCAGTAAGAATATCATTTGGTTTTGATACAGACAGAGAATCTTCAATTCGTCTTGGTCAGAACATGATTTCAGTATTAAAGGAGCTTTCCTTATGAGCAAACTATATTTGATCAAACTTGGAGAAATATCTCTGAAAGGACTTAATCGCGGTTTTTTTGAGAAAAAGCTGAAGAACAATCTGAAATTGAAGCTTAGGCCATACCATAGTCGATTCTCACAGCAGAAAGGCAGAGTCTTCATTGAATTTGATGACGAAGCTCCAGATGAGCTGATAAGAAAAGTTCTGACCACCACTTTTGGAATCACCGGTTTCTCCAAGGCGCTCAGCTGTGGCAAGAACCTTGACGAGATTATGGAGATAGCCCGAAAGGTGATTTCAGAAGGTTCATTTCTCGAAGCTTCAGGAAGCTTCAAGGTTGAAGCCAGACGTGCTGACAAGAGTTTTCCAATGAACAGCTACCAGATTGAGTGTGAACTCGGTGGACTTGTACTGGATACGTACCCACAAATGCGTGTTGATGTCCATAACCCTCAGAAACTCCTTTTCTGCGAAATCCGAGACAAGGCCTATGTTTATTCCAGCCCTGTCGCCGGACCTGGAGGACTTCCGACAGGCACCGCAGGAAAGGGGCTTCTTCTGCTTTCCGGTGGAATTGATTCTCCTGTAGCCGGCTACCGAATGGCCAAACGTGGATTGAAGATGGATTGTCTTTATTTTCATGCATATCCATATACCTCCGAACAGGCATTGCAGAAGGTCAAGGATCTCGCAATGCTGATATCCCCCTATCTTCAGGGAACGGTTCTTCATGTAGTGAACTTCACAGAGACTGAACTTTGGATCAAGGATCACAGCAACGAAGAGGAACATACCTTGATGATGAGAGCCTGCATGATGAAGGTCGCCAACATGATTGCCAAGAAACGTGAATGTTCGTGCCTGGTCACCGGCGAGGCATTGAGCCAGGTGGCATCACAGACACTTGAAAGCCTCGCTTATACCGACAGCACAAGCGATCTTCTCGTTCTGAGGCCTCTGGTTGGAATGGACAAGCAGGAAATTGTGGATCTGTCAGTCAAGATCGGTACCTTTGAGACTTCAATTCTCCCATACGATGATTGTTGCGTGATTTTCTCTCCCAAGCACCCGCTGGTAAGACCTTCAATCAGTCGTGAGAACCAGAGTTTCTTGAACATGAAGATCGATGACCTTATTGCCAAGGCTGCAGAGACAGCTGAAAGCTTTGAATTTCTTGTAGAGGATTCCTGCAGATTCCAAGACTTTACGATTAGGTCTCTTTTCAATCCTTTCTAAATCAAACAAATCACATTATTACAACAGAAGTCATGCCAATCGGCATGACTTCTGCTGATTATCAGATAAGAAATAGTCTATAGGGAGACGTGCATCTTGTCCTTGATCAGAGCAAGATTCTCGTTGCCGATCTGATTGGCTCTTCTAGTCCCTTCCTGAATCAATTCCTTCACAACGTCCTTGTGATTCTCATAGTAACTGCGCTTCTCTCTCATTGGAGAAAGAATTGAGTTCAGCTTGTCAGCAAGCAGTTTCTTGCATGCCACGCATCCCAATGAAGCATTTTTACACATGCTGCAAATGTTCGGAGCTTCCTCAGTATTGAAGATCTTATGATATGTGAACACATTGCAGACATCTGGATTGCCTGGAATCTTCACTGATATGCGGTTGGTATCGGTGACTGCGTTTCTTACCTTCTGTGTGACGACCTCCGGAGGGTCGCAAAGATAGATGGCATTGCCAAGGCTCTTGCCCATCTTGCTGTTTCCATCCAATCCACAGAGTCTTCCTACATTGGAGACCTTTGCATCAGGTTCGATGATCTCGGTGCCGTAGAGATCGTTGAACTTACGTACGATCTTTCTGGAAAGCTCGATATGAGGAAGCTGGTCCTCACCGACAGGAACCAGATTAGCATTGCAGAATGTAATGTCCGCAGTCTGGCTCACTGGATATCCGAGAAAGCCATAGGTCATTTCGGTGTAACCGTAGTTCTTGGCTTCGGTCTTGATTGTCGGATTATGACTGAGCTGGTTGCAAGTGACGAGCATCGAATAGAAGATAGTCAGTTCAGCAATCGAGGGAACCTGAGACTGCTGTACAAATGTAACCTTCTCAGGATCGAGTCCGATGGAAAGATTATCCATCGTAACTTCATATATGCTTGAATTTATCAACTGTGGATTCAGGAAATGAGTTGTCAGTGCCTGCACATCCGCAATGAGAATCAGAGTGTCGAATTGATCTTGAAGTTCTGCACGTTGCTTGAGAGAACCCACGTAATGTCCAAGATGCAGCTTGCCTGTAGGTCTATCTCCTGTTAGTATTCTTTTCATTATTTGCCCCCTGCAATCAAATTTTGATGGAAGAAATGATACCATCAAGCTCTTCCTGAGACATGATCAGTCCCGATGCGGAAAATACGTTCACTTCTTCGACAAATTGTTTTTTCAGTGCTGCCAAATCTACTGCAAGACCGGCTTTCTTCAATCTTGCAATATATGAGAGCTTCATGAGCTTGGCAAATGCTCCACAAAGCTTTTGATTCTCAAATTCCATTTTCAGAGAAAGAGTCTGATTCTTGGCTGTCAGCAGAAGCCTCACAATTCCCGAAGCAGAGAAATCACCAAAGAAGATCGGCATGGAAGGAAGCTCAGAAGGATTCTCGCTGAAGACAGCGACATCGGCTGAAGCCATGAGCAAAGCTGTATCATCATCGATCTTCTTGGATGCAAAAGTATCCATCACAAGCTGTTCAGCTGACGGATAATCTTCATTGGTGACTACAACAAGATTATTCTGAGGCTGTCCTATAAGATACTCTCCATCAGGAGATGAGTACCACGACTCCCCTTTTTTTCTGCCAAAGTCCTTTGAAAGGAGCATCCCGGTCTTGAACAGAGACTGAGGCATATCACCTTCCACAACTGCGATGAATCTTTTTCCTTCGACAAGCAACGATACTCGCTGAACTCGTTCAGTCAAAGATGAGGATAAGTTCACGAAGTTTGCAAGCAATGAGGCATCGCCTGTTGTGGCTGTATATGCCCCCTTGCTTGCCATCCATTGAAATCTGTAGCCATCAACTATTATCTCCGTCTTATGAGCGCACGAAGTGACTGCAAGAACAAACATGATGACGACTGTCAGACTCAGGATGAAAGACTTCTTCATTCAACTACCTTTATATCCAGCTTTATTTGCTTGTCGGAGCATTCAATGCAATCACAATCAAGGGCATTGACGAATTCTGATTTTTCACAGAGCGTTTCAATTCCGATGTACTCTTTGTACTTCTCAAAAGCAGCACGAATCTCAGGATCGCAGCAGATCTTCAGACTAATGCGGTCCGAAACCTGGAATTCCTTTTCCTTTCGTAGATTCTGGATTGTCCTGACAAGGTCTCTGGCGATTCCTTCGTCAAGAAGCGCCTGAGTGATCCTGGTATCGAATCCGACAGTGAGCTTGTTGTCATTCAGGACCTTGACACCTTCAAGTTCGTTACGCTGAATAATCAGGTCCCCTTCAGAAAGCTCAATATCTCCGGCACTGTATGTCAGATTTATGGAGCATCCTTCGACAACCCCAGCCAATGTCGAAGAATCAAGATCCTCAATCATCGCCGCGACTTCCTTCATGTTCTTGCCAAGCTTCTTTCCAAGAATCTTGAAGTTGGCCTTGGCTGTGTAGTTCAGCAGGCTCTGCTCGTCCTGCTTGAATTCGACATGCTTGACATTAAGCTCTTCTGCAATGATATCCTCCATGCTTTTGAGAACATCGATTTCCGAAGTATCGGTATCCACGATGTAAAGCGTACAAAGAGGCTGTCTGATTTTCAGATTCACTGAACTTCTCAGGGACCTGCCCATAGAAATCGCCTTCATCGCCAGACTCATCTTCTTTTCAAGGTCATAGTCCCTCAAGGACTCATCGTAAACTGGATAATCACAGAGATGAATTGACTCGGGTTCTCCCTCGCACTTGAGGTTCTGATAGATTTCCTCAGTTATGAAAGGTACGATCGGGCATGAAAGCTTGGAGAACTTCATCAGTACTGAATACAATGTTTCATATGCATGCTTCTTGTCGACATCGCTTTCACTCTTCCAGAATCTTCGTCTGCTTCTTCGAATATACCAGTTATTCAGATTATCGATGAAACGCACCAGCAGTTCGCAGGTACCCTCCATGTCATAGGCTTCCAGGGAATCAGTGACTTCCTTAACCAGTCTTTCTGAATCAGAAATGATCCATCTGTCAAGAGGATTGTCCATCTTGTGAAGATCCATCTTTTCAGGAACGAATCCATCAAGATTTGCATAGGTAGTGAAGAAATAATATGCATTCCAAATCGGGAGAAGGAAATTCTTGAGAACATCCTTGACAATATCATCAGAGAACTTCAGATCCTCAGCTCTTGTAGCTGGGCTATCCATGAATGCGAATCGCAGAGCATCGGCACCGTATTTTTCAACGATGATCAGAGGATCGGTGAAGTTCCTTTCACTCTTGGACATCTTCTTTCCATCTGCGGCAAGAATGATTCCATTCACAACGCAGTTGTAGAAGGCTGGCTTCTCAAACAGAGCGGCGGCAATGATCACAAGCGTATAGAACCATCCTCTTGTCTGGTCCAGTCCTTCACAAATGAAGTTGGCTGGAAAATTCTCCTCAAACTGTGTCTTGTTCTCAAAAGGATAATGCTGCTGTGCATATGGCATGCTTCCGCTTTCAAACCAGCAATCCAGGACATCGGGAATTCTTCGCATGGTTCCCTTCCCGTCCGGGCTTGGCCAAGTCAGATCATCAATGAAGTGCTTATGAAGGTCCTTGACTTCGTGACCGCAGAGTTTCTCCAGCTCCTCACGTGAGCCAACCACCTGAATGAAGTCAGAACTGTCAGACTTCCATATAGGAATCGGGTTGCCCCAGAATCTGTTTCTGGATATAGCCCAGTCCTTGGCGCCTTCAAGCCATTTTCCAAATCTTCCACTCTTTATGTGCGAAGGAATCCAGTTGATCTGATCATTGCACTCAAGCATTGTCTTCTTGATCTTGGTCACATCGACAAACCAGCAAGTCAGTGCACGATAGATCAGAGGCTTGTGGGTACGATAGCAGAATGGATAGCTATGAAGATAGTTCTCACGCTTGACAAGCTGCCCACTCTTTTTCAGTGCTTCAATGATCGGCTTGTCTGCATCTTTGACAAACATCCCCTGATAATCATAGACTTCAGATGTGAAGCAGCATTCTTCGTCAACAGGGCATACCACTGGAATGCCAGTATCCTTTAGAACTTCATAGTCATCCACACCAAAGCCGGATGCAGTATGAACTATTCCACATCCATCCTCGGTTGTAACATAATCACCAAGAACTGTGACGAAGGCACCCTGCTGAGCAAGATCCTTGAAATATGGGAAGAGAGGCTCGTAGCGATATCCCTTCAGATCGGAACCCTTGAAGTGTTCAAGGACATCGTATTCAGATGCATCCTTAAAGTAATGACCAAGGCGAGCTTCCCCAAGGATGTACTTTTCGTTTGACTGCTTATCCAGAACCTTCACATAATCAATGTCCTTGCCAAGAGCCAATGCCAGGTTTGACGGCAAAGTCCATGGTGTGGTTGTCCAAGCAAGGAAATATGCATCCTCTCCGATTATCTTGAACTTGACTGTGACAGCCTGATCCACGACATCCTGATAGCCACCAAGGTTGACCTCGAAGTTCGAAAGAGGACATGCAAGCTGCGGGCTGTACGGAAGAATATTGTATCCCTGATAAATCAGTCCTTTTTCATAGAGCCGCTTGAACACCCACCAGATCGATTCCATGTAGTCAGTATCCATTGTGCGATATGGATGATCGATGTCCACCCAGCGTCCCATTCTCTTTATCGTGTTCTTCCATTCGTTGGTGAAACGCAGTACTATCGAACGGCAGTCTTCATTGAACCTTGCCACTCCATATTCCTCAATCGCCTTGTGCCCCTTTATTCCAAGGGTCTTGGTCATCTCGTTCTCGACTGGAAGTCCATGACAATCCCAACCGAACTTTCGGTTTACACGATAACCCTGCATTGTCTTGAAACGCGGTATCACATCCTTGATAGTTCCAGGGACCAAATGTCCATAATGTGGAAGCCCCGTTGCAAACGGAGGGCCATCATAAAATACAAATTCACGGTCAGAAGGCCGCTGTTCTATAGACTTCTGGAAAATGTCATTCTTCTCCCAAAACTCAAGTATTCTCTTCTCTTCATTGGAAAAATCGGCTTTGGAATTCACTGTATCAAACATATATTAACTCCTGAAACATTCATCTTCGTCATTATACTTAAAATTGACTCATAATAGCAAGGATGCTATACTGATTTCATGATTTTCCCCATACCTAGAGTTCTCAATGATTTTTCTTCAGAGTTTGCAAAGAAAGGCTTTCACCTGTTTGTAGTCGGGGGTGCAGTCCGGGACTTCTGTCTGGGGAAAAAGAACAATGACTTTGATTTTGCAACTGACGCATCTCCGGATGATGTGATTTCACTCTTTCCAAAAGTGATTCCCAGTGGAATCAAGCATGGGACCGTCACAGTTCTTTTCAAAGGGTGGCAGTTCGAGGTCACAACCTTCCGTTCCGAAGGAAACTATTCTGATTCCCGACACCCTGACTCGGTCACTTTCGGTGTAAGTCTGGAAGAAGACCTTAAAAGACGGGACTTCACAATCAATGCACTGGCCGTATCTCTTCCCGATTCTAAGATCATAGATCTGAATGAAGGAATCCCTGACCTTGATAAACGAGTGATACGATGCATTGGAAACCCGGAAGAAAGATTTTCAGAAGATGCACTGAGGATGATGAGAGCCTGCCGTTTTTCGGCTCAGCTGGATTTCTCAATAGACCAGGATACTTTGAAGGCCATGAAGAAAATGTGCAACAACATCTCCAATGTCTCAGCGGAAAGAATACAGGAGGAATTCACCAGGATTCTTGATTCGGGCAACCCAGAGGCAGGATTGATCTGCATGGCTGAGTCAGGGCTCATGAAGATCATCATTCCTGAGCTGTATTCGACCATCGGGGTGGAACAGAAGGGTCTTCATCACGAGGATGTCTTCAACCATAGCCTTAGCACATTGAGATTTGCTGTTAAGCGGAAGTTTGACCAGAACGTCCGCATGGCTGCAGTTTTCCATGATATCGGCAAACCTTCATGCATGGCTGACAATGGTCAAAGGAACACTTTCCACAACCATGAGAATGTCGGTGCCGAAATCACCCGAAAGATTCTGAAAAGACTGAAATACTCAAATGCCGTCATAGACAAGGTGACATCGCTCGTGAAGAACCATATGTTCAACTATTCATCACAATGGACTGATGGAGCGGTGAGAAGATTCATTCTCAGATGCAATAAGAGCTATGTCTTCGATCAGCTTTGCCTACGCCTTGCAGACGAATATGCTATATGCGGGAGCTGCAGCAACACGGCGATTGAAGAGTTGACAGATAGAATTGAGAAGTTGGAAACCACCTCCTTCACGGTAAACGACCTGGCTTTGAATGGACAGGACCTAATGAAGATGGGACTGAAGCCAGGACCGGTGTTTTCCCAGATAAAGGAATTTCTTCTTGAACAGGTTCTCGACCGACCTGAGCTCAATACCAAGGAAGAGCTTGCGAAGATCGCAGGAAAGTTCATCTCTCACATCGAAGGATAAAAAATCAATCGAATCCAAGCTTGTGCCAGACGAACTTGGCTACATTCTGTTCTGCATCCTTCTTGCTATGACCTTCCATTGGTCCGAAAGTCTGATTGTGGAAAGATACCTCAAAGTAGAACTTCTGATCATGGTCAGGGCCCAAGGACTTCACAAGGTTGTACAATGGAATAGTCTTGTACTTCTTCTGGACATACTCCTGAAGAAGAGTCTTGTAATCCTTCTTGTGCTTGTTCTTCACAACGCTGTGGATTGCTGGAATCAGAAGACTGAGAATGAAATCCTTTGCGGCTTCAAATCCCTGGTCAAGATAATATGCTGCGAAGATCGCTTCCATGCAATCGGCAAGAATCGCTTTCTTGTCTCTTCCACCGGTGCATTCCTCACCTTTTCCAATCAGGATGTAGTTATCCACAGTAAGCGTTTTGGCAAGAGAGGCCAAAGCGTCCTCGCTCACCACAAAGCTTCTGATTCTGGTGTATTCACCTTCGTCGCAAAGATAATTTTTGTAAAGATAGTCACTTACTGAAACGCCAAGCACGCTGTCTCCAAGAAATTCCAGCCGCTCATTGTCAGAGACATTCTGGCCCTTGTTCTCATTTGCATATGAGGAATGCGTCAAGGCAGTCTCCAGAAGGGAGATGTCATCGAAGTGGAGACCATTAAGTTTTTGAAATAAATAAAGCTCCCCTTTCCGAGTTTCGGAAATGAAAGGAGCTTTGCTGTCTTCTGCAGTCATAGCTTATTTTACAACTGTAGAAAGAAAATCCACCACATCTCCGACTGTCTCGAAGGTTCTTCCAGATTCTTCTGGAATGGTTATGTTGAATTCTTCATCAAAACCATCAACCAAATCAAGAATATCCATGCTGTCTGCCTTGAGATCGTTGATGAAAGAAGAATCCAGTCTGATCTTGTTAGGATCAAAAGCGAGCTTGTCAGAAATTATGTCTCTCACTTTTTCGAAGATTGCTTCCTTTGTCATTTATTTCTCCTCAACCTTGATAATCTGCTCACCCTTGTAATATCCGCATTTCGGACAAACTCTGTGTGGAAGAATCAGATTGCCGCATTTGCTGCATACTGAAAGCGTTGGAGCCTCAAGCTTCATGTTTGCAGCCTTTCTCTTTGCTGATCTGGATTTCGAAACTTTATATTTTGGTACTGCCATGATACACCTCTTTCCAAAGATTTTTACTATGTGAGAATATACAAAAACCATCATTAAGTCAACACCAGTCGGATAATTGTCAGAATAATGCCTTTAAAGAAAGTATTTTTCACGCAAAACTTGTTATAACACAGCGATTCAAAGTTTTATGTGACAAATCAGAATCATCCTAAACATCTGATGGAAGTGTCGAAGGAAAGTCCAAGCTTGTCAGCTATGTCGATGTGCTCCTTTTTCGTGTTGCAAATGGAGACGCTCTTGCCATTGTCAAAAAGCTTCAGAGCGCTCATGAGCCTTACAAGCTCCTTGCTGCCTTTGTTTACCTTTTTGGCACCCGCAAGTATCCTTTGGTCAATCCTTCCCGCTAGCAGCATCACGAAAGCGACACCCTGGACCATTCCATATTCAGACAGGACCAGCTCCGTGAAGTCGATGTTGTTCTTTATCCTGTCATAGTAGGT
This sequence comes from Spirochaetales bacterium, assembly GCA_012728215.1. GTDB lineage: Bacteria > Spirochaetota > Spirochaetia > Sphaerochaetales > Sphaerochaetaceae > JAAYFO01. Next base: position 11,041 of record JAAYFO010000108.1, read on the forward strand.
CTCGATGCACCATCGGGTCTTATAGTAGCCATAGATATCCTTTGCATCTCCCCCTAGGCTTGATTCAAGCACGATTACGCCAAACCTCTTCTTCAATTCATCAAGGCGTTCCCACGTATGCCCTTTTGAGCCTTCCTCTATCTTCTTGACGTATTCCTTCAGCAGCTTCTCCTTCTCTGTCATGTTCTGGAAGAAGACGACCCTTCTGCCCGGTTTTGCGGACACAATCTCATGGTATTCGACCAGATCGGTCTTTTTGGACGTAGAGTAGAGGAACTGGGCCATTCTTCCCCTGAAGGGCTTACAGGCCTCTTTGAAGGCCGAAAGATTGGAGGACAATGGCATTATGTAGTCGGCCTTGCCCGAAACGATGCATTCTACGTTTTCCTCCGAATAGAAGCCTGAATCCATGATGAATAGCTTCCTCTCTATATTCCCCAGGGGTTTCACGAACTCACGGAAGTCCGTTTTGTCCACCATGTAGCCGGAAAACACCTTTGTGGCCAGCGGCAGGTGCGTGTCCACATCGAGTGCGACCATCAGGTTCATCTGCTCTTTTTTCACCTCCTTGGCTTTGTATCCATTTAAGGAGAGATCGCTTCCGTTGCTGTCGGAGGGTATGACATGGCCATCGACGGCAACAGTCGAAGCGTCTTCCATGCATTTGATCTGGTACTCCAGCATCCTGTCGTTCCTTCCGATGGCGGAAAGCAGCTTGGATATCCTGTGGCAGCTGTATTTCAGGCATGGGTAGTCATGTGATATGAGGCTTCTTTCAAAGAAGGCTTCCGATGGCTTGAGCCCGACGTAGCCCTCAAAGGCGAAAATGCAGGCCAGGGCAAACAGCTGCAGGGCTTCATCGGGATCGAAACATTCCCTGAGCCTTGCATGGTCATCCTTCGCGAATGCGCACGCAAGCAGGTATTCCCCATACTCGTAGCATGTGATCTGCCCGCTTTTTGCATGGGCACCCTTCGGTATGAAACCGACGCCTGGAACCACCTTTCCGATAAGCTTCCCCGCATCGGTCTTCCATTTACCGCTCTCTGCATCCTTGTGGCGGGAATTCGTATAGACGTAGTAACTCCCGTTTACGACCTTCACGGTCGAACCTTTCGGCTTCATCTTCCTTATCTCTTCTGGAACAGCATATGCACCCATCATAAACTCCTGTTAATACACATATATTTACACATATAATATATAACGGGACTCTGCTTGTGCATAGAAAAAACCTGCCATATTCTCATCAAATACAGCAGGTTTCAGCGTTTTTTAGGTATTTCTGGATATGAACCGGTTTTCAACAGGATTTAGCACATAAGTTTTTCAATCGTTGTGATATAACAGCCCAGCATCAGAAGGAACTTGCTTTTGAACGATGGCAGCAGATCTATGATGATCTTCCAAGGGAAAAGATGAATTACATTGAGTTCGATCTGACCGAAGATTATATCGAGCAGAGTGAAGGCCTCCTGATTGATAGCATTGATATGCCCCAACATAGTGATATGCTTCATTGGGCAGAACACGTATCCAGCAAATGCATCTTTGAAGAAGACCGCATGGAATTCGTTTCTTTCTTCAACCGAGAAAGAATTCTCAAGCATTACTATCGCGGAAAGAAGGAAGCAATCATCACTTTCAAAAGGACCGACTCCAACCATGGAATATTCTGGACAGAAGCAAGCATTCAGATTGTTCCTGACCCATATTCAGGTGTGATCAAGTGCTTTGCATTATTCAAGGACGTAGATGACCGGAAGAAGGAGGAAATCAACCTCAGGAGAAAGTCGATGTATGACAGCCAGACTGGAATGCTGAGACGAGAATCCTTCATAGATCAGTTCTCTATTTTGCTTCAAAAAAGCATGGGCAGCACAGACATGCATCACCTCTTCATTATCCTGGACATCGATGATTTCAAGAAGATCAACGACACTCTTGGCCATGTGGCCGGAGATGTCGTGCTGAAGACGGTATCATCCAATCTCAAGTCGAACCTTAGCGACAGCGATATCCTTGGACGGCTTGGTGGAGACGAATTCATAATAGCACTTGAAGATGTCAAGACAATCTCAATTGCATCCAGACTGACTTCAATGCAGCAGGCATGTGGCTGTAATTATCAGGGAATGAACGTCACTTGTTCTCTAGGTGCTGCCGCTTATCCAAAGGATGGTATATCCTTCGATGAGCTATATAACAAAGCAGACTCCGCCCTGTATGTGGCCAAGGCGAAAGGCAAGGCTACTTACAGCATCTATGGAGAAAAGAATTAAGAGAAATCACTGCTCGCGATATTTTTCTGCCAGCAGCTTTGCAACAGATGGAGGAACCATCTTGGAAATGTCTGCTCTATAAAGAGCCAGTTCCTTGATTGCCGAAGATCTCAGGATGAAGTAGTTTGGATCGGTTGGGATGAACAACGTCTCGATTTCGGGATAAAGCTGCTTATTGGTCATCGCAAGTTCGAATTCATATGAAAAATCCGCCAGAGCCCTGACACCACGGATAATCACATCAACATTGTTATTTCTGGCAAAGTCGATCACCAGACTGGGATGACTCTTCACGATTATATTGTCATAATCCGAAAGCAGTTCCTTTAGAATCCCTACCCTCTCATCAACAGAGAACAGGCACTTCTTGTATATATTGTCAGCAACTACGACATAAATCCTATCGTAGAGTCTGGCGGCTCTTTCAATTATGTTCAGATGTCCATTGGTCGGCGGATCGAACGTCCCCGGCAACATCGCTGTCTTTCCGTTCATTTCTTGTTGCTCTCTACAAAATTCTTCATCTGATGGAGAGACTCAGGAGACTCATAGTTGATTCTATCCAAAATGGTGAATGCACCATCCTTCATCTCAATTATTCCAAAAACACCTCTTCCGAGATATGATACCTTCTGTCCTTCCTCCACATGATATTGTTCCTTGATTTTCTGAATCACACAATCAAAATGGGAATAAGAACCATCTGGTTCCGAAATAGCGGAGGCAATTGCATCAATACCCTTTCCACATATGGAGCATATGACATGCGGTTCCTGAACCTTTGGAACATAGACAGAGCTGTCAATGGAGAATTTCATCTGAGGCTTCTTTGCTGGTTGAGGAGCGGCATTCCCATTTCTTTGGGAATTTCTTTTCCTTTTTTTTCTTTGCTGTCTTTCCATCATTGCACTCCTTTGTAATGGGTGACTTGACCTTTTCGAGTCACGGAAATCACATCTGTTCGGATTTCATCATAATTCAAACCCTTTTCGTTGGCAATGAAAAGAGCAAAAGCACTCTGGATTTTGGTAAGCTTGAAGGAATCCACCATGTCACAGATATCGTATGACGGCCATTTTTCAGGAATCGTCTTGACTTCCACAGCCACAAGAGTGTTTCCTTTCTTGCAAATTATGTCGATTTCACCCATTCGCACCCTGAAATTCCTCACAAGAATCCTGTACCCATTATCTTCTAGAAAAGAACAGGCTATATTCTCACTTGAAATGCCAATATCTTTAGCGCTTTGCAAAATAAAACCCAATATCCGTACAAACTCAAATGGGAGGGATGGTTACCCTCCTACAGTGCAGGAAGGCGGGCAATAGTCCGCCTTCCTGATTCTGAGAATAAATTAATTGGAAGCGACAGGAGTCTTCTCGGCTGTGGAAACTTCCTTCTTTCGGATGAGTTCCTTGACCTTTGCTCTCTTTCCGAGCTTCTTCCTGATGTAGTAAAGCTTGGCTCTTCTTACACGACCCTTTCTGATGACCTCGACCTTCTCTACTCTTGGTGAATAAACCGGGAAGATTCTCTCAACACCCACTCCATAAGCAATCTTTCGAACAACGAAAGTAGTTCTGATTCCGCTGTTGTTGATTGCGATGACAAGGCCTTCGTAGGCCTGAATCCTCTCTGTAGTTCCTTCTACGATCTTGAAATAAACCTTTACTGTATCACCAACAGAAAAAGACAACTTTCCTTCGTTCTTCGCTACTACTTCCTGCTCAATCGCGTTTATGATATTCATAATCGCCCCCTCGCATATAAATCTAATTTTTTATCAAAAGCTTTTTTGTCTTCACATCCAAGGATGCTTCGTCATAAAGCTCCGGCCGGTTCAGCAATGTCTTCTCCAGCCTCTTTCCAAGTCTCCACAAGGCAATCTTTTCATGATGCCCTGAGAGAAGCACGTCTGGTACATGTCTTCCACAGAATACTTCCGGCCGCGTATACTGCGGATATTCCAGAAAAGGTCCTGTGAAACTTTCTTCCTCAAGTGACTCATCCGTTATAACACCGCCAATCAGACGATAGACTGCGTCCACGATGACCAGAGTCGCCACTTCACCAGAAGATATCACATAGTCTCCTATGCAGATTTCATCATCGACATATTCATCGATGATCCGCTGGTCAAGTCCTTCGTAATGACCGCAGATGAAAACCAGGTCTTTTTCAAGACTCAGTTCCCTGGCATATTCCTGGGTGAACTTTTTTCCAGAAGGAGATGCATAAATCACCCTCTTGGACTTCGCATTCACCTCATCCAAGGCCTTGCCAAGTGGTTCCGGCTTAAGAACCATTCCTGCACCACCGCCGTAAGGAACATCATCACAGGTATTGTGCCTGTCTTCGGCGTACTTACGGAAATTCACAAGATCATAGCTTATGATACCCGCTTGAACAGCACGCTTCATAATGGAACTGCAGAAAAAACCCTCCAGCATTTCTGGAAACAAAGTCAACACATCAATGTTCATGACAGCAACATTATTTCCTTGAATTCCAGAGTACCGGAATCAAGATCGACCTTGCCAAAGTATCTATCAAGATACGGAACAAGGTGCGTTCCGGATTCTTCAGTGGTTATTTCCAGAAGCAATCCCTGAAGTCCTTCTGATACAGAAGCAACCTTTCCTACAACATGTCCATCGTACACCAGATCAAGACCAATGATATCCGCAACATATTGCTCGCCCTTCTTCAAGGGAGCAGCCTCCTGACGGTCAACCAGAATCACAAAGCCCGTGAGGGTCCTTGCAATTTCCGGATTGTCAAAACCTTTGAAATGGACCAGTATGCAATCCTTGGCAAGTTCACATTCCTCTATCGTCAGTTCTTTCTTCTTACCGTTTTTTTCAGCGGTAACCTGTGACAAAGAAAGGAAGTGCTTCCGATCATCCGAATATGGATAGATCTTCACAAACCCCTTCACACCGAAGGAAGAACCAATGATTCCTGTTGCAAGCTTGTCCTTCATGCCGTCAGTCCAAAATCTCCAGCGTTGTGCGCTTTCCGTCCTTAGCGACACTGGCACTGAGAATGGTCCGGATTGCCTTTGCAATTCTTCCCTGCTTCCCAATGACTTTTCCGATGTCACCTTCACCTACGTGCAACTCCAGAGCTGTTGTCTGATCACCTTCAACCACTTCGACCTGAACTTCTTCAGGCTTGTCCACCAGTGACTTTACAATGTACTCAACTAATTCTTTTTCCATCATTTATTCCTGGACTGTCTTTCTAGCAATCTGGATTCCCTGCTTGTTCAGCAATCCCTTGACTGTAGGACTGGGCTGTGCACCTTTAAGAAGCCAATCCTGAACCTTTTCCTTGTCCAGCTGAATCTGATTCTCCGTCTCTACTGGACGATAAAAACCAATTTCATCAATTGTCTTTCCAACATTCGCAGAACGGCTATCCTGGATAACTACTCTGTAATATGGTCTTTTCTTGCTACCGAACCTCTTGAGTCTCATACTTACGCTCATTTGTGTTCCTCCTATACTGATTTCTTACATTCCCATCTGCTTCATCAAAGCAGCCTGGTATTTTTTATTCTTTGTCATCTTTGACATCTGAAGCCTGAGCTTTTCAAACTTCTTCAGCAGACGATTGACATCACTGACATATGTTCCACTTCCGTTGGCGATTCTCTTCCTTCTGGTAGGACCTATGATCGAGAAATTCGTCCGTTCCTGCATTGTCATGGACTGGATGATGTACTTCTCAGTCTTCATCTCCTCCATGTGCATGTCTTCCTCGCTCACTTGCCCCTGAATGCCGGGAATCATTTCAAGAATCTTTGAAGCACCACCCATCTTGGTCATGCTTTCAAGCTGCTCAAGATAGTCCTGAAGGTCGAAAGTCCTTTTCTCCATCTTCTGCTGAAGCTTGAGAGCCTTCTCTTCGTCGAACTGCTCCTGTGCCTTCTCAACGAGGGAAACCACATCACCCATTCCTAGAATTCTTGACGCGATTCTTTCAGGATAGAAGACTTCCAGATCAGTCGGCTTTTCACCAGTTCCGATGAACTTGACCGGCTTCCCCACGATGCTCATTATGCTCATCGCGGCTCCGCCACGTGTATCGGAATCAAACTTCGAAAGAATGACTCCTGTTATTCCAATCTTATCGTTGAATTCCTTGGCGATGTTGACAGCATTCTGACCCGTCATTGCATCAGCCACAAAGAGCTTCTCATCAGGACGCACAGCATTGGAGATGTTCTCAAGTTCAGTCATGAGCTTCTCATCAAGGAACATTCGGCCGCTGGTATCGACTATCAATGTATCAAAGTGATTGACTTTTGCATGAACCAATGCATTCTTTGCAATTCTTACCGGATCCTTGGAATCCTCATGATAGACTTCTGTCCCAACTGATGAACCGAGAATGCAGAGCTGTTCGATTGCAGCAGGTCTGACAACGTCACATGCAACCAGCAGGACCTTTCTTCCTTCCTTGCCCAGACGGAGTGCAAGCTTGGCAGCTGCAGTTGTCTTTCCAGACCCCTGAAGTCCTTCCATAAGGATGACGCTGACACCATCCGACTTGAGTTCCAGCTTCTGAGCACCCTCTCCGCCGAGAACCTTGACAATCCGGTCATAGATGATCTTCACGAACTGCTGTCCAGGATTCACGTTCTTCAGGACTTTCTCTCCAAGCGCTTCCTCGGCTGTCTGGTTCACGAAACGACGGACCACTCTGATGTTGACATCCGCATCAAGAAGAGTGTTCTTTATTTCTTCGATGGTATCAAAAATGTTCTTTTCGGAAATCTTGCTTTTACCGGAAAGATTTCGGATTATATTGGAAAATTTATCACTGATTGAATCAAACATATCTTTCGATTTATACATCAATCACAGACAAAGGTCAATAATATTTCATAAAATGATTTTATGTTTTATCAATCTATGACATTGCAACGAATTATTTTTTTGATATGCTATTATTCCTATTGATTTATCTTTCGTTTTATTATATATTACGAAAGAAAAAGAAAGCAGGAGAAAGAAAGTATGAGCTTTGAGAAGGAATATTGCAATCAAGATGATCTGACTTTTGATGGACTGGAGGCGGATCCTCTCTGCGATTCGGCATTTCATGAAAACCAGTCGCTTTTCATAGCTGAAGGAAAATACACCAATCTAGGGCTTCTGCTATCCGACCAATGCCCTTTTCTGATGGAAGTGACCAACTTCAAGGGCACAGACAGACAGGAGCCTACAGACAGAAACCTGTTTCACGGGTCAATCGTGAGGCAGCTGGATGACACCCTGCGTTATCTGTCCAGACTGGACACCTCCTCCCATCCGGATTATCCACAGAGAAGCATAAAGGAAGTTCTGCTTAACTGCATCTGTCATCGGGACTATTCTGTGGACGAATCAACCCAGGTAAGCATATTCGAAGACAGGATCGAGTTCGTTTCGTTCGGTTCTCTGATTGACGGGATGGACACGGAGTCAATCAAGCTGGGTGTTGCCCATTCAAGGAACCCAATCCTGGCCTCAGTCCTTTACTCAATGAATCTATGTGACAATTTCGGGACTGGAATCAGCAAGATAAGAAGTGATTACGACGGCTCGGGACGGGAACCTTTGTTTCAGACTTCTGGCAGTGTGTTCAAGGTGACATTGTACAACCTCAATTCGACCCGCGAAAAGAAAAGGCAGAAAGCGTTCTTTGAAAGCGAAGAGGATCAGATCCTCCGCTTTGCAAGAGAACAGGGCTTCGTATCGAGAAAGGAAGTGGACGAGCTTCTGGATTGCGGGACTACCAAGTCTTTCACTATCCTCAAGAAGCTATGTGATCAAGGTCTGCTTGCTCAGGAAGGCAAAGGCCGAAACTCAGTATATGTCCCCTGATTGCTATTTGAGGCTCAGGCCTTCAAGGTTCCTCTCGTTTTCCAACTTGTAGCTGATCATCGTCGATACGCCCTGCTCCTGCTGGGTGACACCAAGAAGCGTTCGTGATCCCATTACAGTATTCTTGTTATGAGTTATGATGATGAACTGGCTCTGATCTGCAAAATCATCCAGAACAGACAGGAAGTAGCTTATGTTACGGGCATCAAGTGCCGCATCGATTTCATCCAGAATGCAAAACGGTGAAGGTTTGACCGCATAAGTTGCAAACAGCAAAGCAACGGCGGTCATCGACCGTTCGCCTCCTGAAAGCAAAGGCAGATATGTGAGTTTCTTTCCAGGTGGCTGGGCCAGAATATCAATGCCGCTGTCCAGCGGATTGTCAGGATCCACAAGATTCAGTTCAGCTTTTCCACCTCCGAACACTCTTGTGAAGATATTCCTAAAGCTTTCGGATATCTTGCTGAATGTCTCCATGAACATCTGCTCACTCTCAGTCCTGATCCTCTGAAAGACTTCCTCCAAGTCAGACTTAGCCTTATTCAGATCCTCAAGATTGGTGGTGTAGAATTCGTATCGAGCACTGACTTCCTCGAATTCCTGTTCCGCCATCTGGTTGACATATGGAATCGTCGCCAGCTTCTGCTTGCAATCGATAAGTCCAGCCTTCAATTCCGCGATATCAGACGTGACCTCATGATTGTCAAACTCCTTGAGACTCTTTCCGTACTGATCAAAGAAATCCGCATAGATCTTGTTTATCAGTTCTTCCATGTTGATGACATCACTCTCAAGCGAGGTGACCTGATTCTTCAAGTTGTTGAGCTTGTCGTACATCTCGGTGACATTTCCGCTCTGGTCCTGAAGTCTCCTGCTTTCCGAGTCAAGGTTCATGTTGACTTCCGATAATTCATTCCGCTTGTCAGAAAGCCTTTCCTTGATCTCTTCAATCTGTCGGTCGGTATCATTCAAGGATGCCAGATTCTCGTTGACCTTGTTCTCCTCCTCATTCATCTGAAGCACCGCTTCGTCGTAATCAGACTGACGTGATTCAACTTGGTTCTTCATCTGTGAAAGAAGTGTCCTGAGTCCTTCCATGGCTGCTTTTTCGGAACTTAGGTCGGATTTCTTGTCTGACAGCTGATTTCTCAGATCTTCTACCTGTGAAAGAAGATGACTGCGCTTTTCGGTAAGCAATACGATTCCATCCTGCAGCTCAGCTTCCCTCCTCTGATTCGCCTGATGCTTGCGATCAAGCTCTTTCTTCTTTGAAATCACTCCATCAGGTGTGATCAGTTCATCTATGAAGGTCGGTATTGTTCCGCAGTATTCCTGAAACAATCCCTTGGTATCATCAGCATAGTCACTTATCTTCTGAAAAAGTTCTATTGCCTTATCATGGTATTGGGCAGGACTGGCCGAAAGAAGATCAAGAATCGTGCGCCCATTCTCGCGAAGCGTCTTGGAGATCAATGAAAGGTTGGTTACGACCTTCTTTTCGGTTTCCTTTCTAAGCACCACCGAATAACCGCTTTCTTCGATGAGTTTCTGAAGCTGACTTGTGATCTCGTTTGCAAGATCACTTATCAAGGTGGTGATCTGGGCTCTCTCTGCAACAAGGCCTTCAATCTGATTCTGATCATCATCAATATAGTTCTGACATTTGGAAGCATCTTCCTGGCATTCAAAAATATTGCGGTTTATTTCGATTATAAGGTTTTCCAGATCAGCGATTCTCTGTTCACAATCGCTCATTTTCACTGATATTTCATCAAACTCGGTATTCTGGCTGTCAAGGGACTCCTTGTATTTGAGCACTCTGTCCTGCATGTTCTTGAATCGCTGCTTGCTTTCCCAGTACTGCTTGTCATAAATATCTCGATTGGCCTGCTTTCCCTTGGATTCCTCGTTGAGCCGGCTTATTTCCATCATGATCTCATTGTGCTGCTCGCGGATCATCTGAATCGAACGCTGCTGTTCCTCGTTCTCCTTCTTCTTGTCAGCCAGAAGGTTCTCCATGCTGGAAACCTCCACCTTCATGTCATTGCAGCTCTTCTTCTTGAAATCCTGAAGCTTTGTATAAGACTGAAGGGTGGAAAGCTGAAGTTCAATCTCGAGCTCCTCCTTATCATGGGACAGCTGCTTGAATTCCTTGAGCTTGGCCATCTGAATCTTTCGTGAATCATATGTGCGCTTCACTTCCTTGAGTATGCTGTTGACTTGCTCGATGTTTTCATCAGTCTTCTCTATCTTCTTCTGAGCCTCAATGCTTTGGGCCTTGTAACGGGATATTCCAGCTGCTTCCTCAAACACATATCGTCTTTCTTCCGGCTTGTTTGAAAGGATCTGGTCAATCTTTCCCTGCTCAAGTATGGAATAGGCGGTCTTGCCAACTCCTGTGTCCATCAGCAGGTCCTTGATGTTCTTGAGAAGGACCTGCTGCCGGTTTATGAAGTATTCGGAAGTTCCATCCCGATACAATCTTCGTTTCAGTTCTATCTCAGGAAGATCCAAGTTCAGATAATGATTGTCATTGTCTATTACAAGGCTGACTTCCGCCATCTGGGATGGCTTTCGATGATCTGTTCCCTTGAATATTACATCATCACGCTTTTCTGCCCTCAGGGATTTCACTCCCTGCTCTCCAAGCACCCATTTGATTGCATCGACGATATTGCTCTTTCCGCTTCCGTTAGGACCAAGCAGAGACGTAGTACCGTCCGAAAAGTCGATACGTGTTCGATCAGGGAATGATTTAAAGCCAAAAAGCTCAAGCGTCTTAAGAAACATTTTCCACCTTGTTGTCTAATTATTTATCAAATTATACGCTTTTATTCAATAAAACGCAAAAAACTATAACATGAAAAGCAATTAATGAAACAGCTGCCAACCCCAGTCACGCTGCAGGACCCATTGGCATTGCCCGTCTTGACTATGATAACAAGTGATAATAAGCTCTTTGTCAATGATAGATAAAGAAAACATGTTTCATGCATTGCAAAATGACTTGTTTCTTCAAACAACAGATCCGTTTCAGATCTGCGGTATCGATGAAGCTGGTCGTGGTCCACTGGCAGGTCCGGTCTATGCGGCCGCGGTTGTGCTCCCTGAGCACTTTCCATTTTCAATCCTTGATGATTCGAAGAAACTCAGCGAAAAGGAACGTCTGAGTGCGGAAACGATCATCAAGGCCCAGTCAGTCGCATGGAGCGTCAGCTTCGCCACTCATGTTGAGATTGACCATCTGAACATCCTTCAAGCCACAATGCTTGCAATGAAACGTTCAATAGAGAAAATCGATTCCAGTCTTTTTTCAGCTGTCCTTGTAGATGGCAACAAGGTACCAATCCTTGATGACCGTTCAAAACTCATCACGCCGATCATCAAAGGTGATTCGCTCATTCCTCAGATCATGGCTGCTTCAATCCTTGCAAAGAATGCAAGAGACCGTTTCATGTGCTTCTGTGACAGAAAATGGCCGGAATATGGATATGCAAGGCATAAGGGTTATCCAACAGCAAGGCATTTCGAAGCAATTGCCCAGTACGGCCCATCGCCTATCCAACGCATGTCTTTCAATTGTTTCAAATGAACTCAGTCCTCGACTGATCTTGATGCACCAAAAAGCCAGCAAGCAATCTCATTTGCATTGATGGGCTACTTCTCTTCCTTGGATGCATTCATCTTGATGAAGTCGAGAGATTTCTGAAATTCTCTTACAAACTGTCCCAAGTCCTCAGGGTAAACGATGATGGACTGTCTGATGAATTTTCCCGTATCAGCTTCAATCTTGCTCTCGACCACATTGAGATAAGTATCTCCGCGGAAGTTTTCCTTGACATTGAAAAAATAAGTACGGTCATTTGCAGTGAATTTGGTAGAAAACAATTCTCCTCTCTGTCCCATTATAAACCTCTGGATAAAAAAACAGCACATGAGTCAAATCACGTGCTTAAGCGACCGACGGGAGTCGGACCCGCATCTTCAGCTTGGAAGGCTGAGGTAATACCGCTATACCACAGTCGCGTACGCTAATAATGTATACTGGAAAACCTCTAAAACGTCAAGCATATCTTGTATGAAATCTTCATTAAGTTTATTCTTGCTGCATGAATGAATATGATAGGTACACATACAGGATAGTGAATGAGCTTCTTCAGCTGCAGGCTGGCGAGGATCTTTTCATAAATTTTGAGAAGCAGCTTCTCTTCTTTGCAAGACTTGTAAAAGACGCCGCATTGGCAGTGACTCACCGCCCAGTAACGCTGGTAATGATGTCTTTGGGACGCCCATGCGGAATTGCACCTTATGACCCCGAGGACTTCTGCCTTCCACAGTCAAAAGGCAAGGCAATGCTTCATCTTGAAAAGCCTTCAAAGCTTCTTTCTGCTGCAAATGACTTTGATGAGATATCCAAGGATATGAGAACCATGATGGAATATGGGCATCTGTCAGAACCATTGATCCTTGGCAGACGAATCGCCGTGCCTTGGTGCAGCGTTCCCTGCTTTGAGGAAAATGATGTCGAAGGATGGGGCAGCTTCCTATCATCACGTCTTTTCATTTCCGGAAGCGTTCCTTCCGCTCACAAGGACAGATGTGATTCCATCAATCTTCTGAAACTCAGACAGCTTGACATTCTGGATGGAACCTCAAGGCTGACTCTCACGCTTTCAGATTCTTCCCATTTCATAGGTAGGCATGTTGAGCTCAATGAAACACGATCATTCTTCTCAGGTGTTGAGACAGATGCCCTTTCCATCAATCTGGACAGCAGAAATTGCAATGGAGAGGCAAAGGTCAGAACTTCACTGGTAGGAAACAGAATCGATTGCCAGGTAATATTCACTGAAGGAAGGCTTATTCCAAATTCAATGGATCCAAGCCAGAGATTTTTCTCACGTTTCTTCCTGCTCGAAGAGGACTCGAACCGAATATCATCAATGACTATCACTGCTGATGGAATCTATCTGATGCTGGGATCCAGCATTCTGGAAAGCATGAACATCATTCCTTCAGACGAGAGAGAGCTCCCATCAGATTTCATGAGAAACGTCTACCAAATCAAATTGGAACTGAAGCCTGACAGAATTGAAGGAATCACTTCCCATGATGAGAAGATGCTGCTGATGAATAGAGGCAAGCTCCTTATCTGACAATTGATTTTCGCTATCTGTTAAGATCGCTTATGAGCTTAAGCCCGTTGAGAGTATGATTCTTTTCCAGAAGGTCAATCTTTGATATCAGCGGTGCTATTGTCCTGCACAGTCCACCGGTGGCGATCACCTTGACAGACGCACCTATCTCTGCTTCCGTCATGCTGACAAGCTTCTCAACAAGGCCCGAAAAACCGACAAGAATTCCTGCCCTGATGGACTGAATTGTATTTCTTCCAAGGACTGAATCGGGCTTGAGAAGCTCGATGCTTGGCAACTGTGCCGTATTTCCAGCCAACGCATTCACCGATGTTACCAGACCAGGAGCTATAGCCACACCCAGGACTTCACCTGATGGTGACACTGTCGAAACAGTCAATGCCGTTCCGAAATCAAGAACGGTGACATTGTCATGCGGGAACAGAGCATGAGCGGAAGCCAGATTGCAAAGGATGTCGTTCCCCATTTCATCCGGAATCGAACTGTTAACCAGTCCGCATCTGACTTTATTGCTGATCATCAGAGGTTCAGTATTGAAAAGCTTGTAGCATACCTTGCCAAAAACAAGCGTCAGCGAAGGAACCACGGAACTGATTGCCGCTCTGTCTATCTCTGAAAGCGGAATACCCAGTGCACTGGTCATCTCCTTGAGATCCAGATAGTACTCATCGGAAGTCTTGCTGAGGTCTGTATGGATCTTCCATGTCTCATTCCACTTGTCCCCGTCATTCACGGCAAGGGCAATCGTCGAGTTTCCAATATCCACTGCAAAAAGCATAATACCCTCCTAGAGAGCAACTGCATTCTTGGAACCGTACATTTCGGTTCTAAGTTCCTTTATTACTTCATCATTGAAATAATCATCGAACTTCATCGATCTGTCAATGATTCCAGTCGGAGTGAATTCAATTATCCTATTGGCTATGGAATCAACGAACTGATGGTCGTGACTGTTGAACAGAACGACACTCTTGAAGTCAATAAGGCCGTTGTTAAGGCTCTGGATTGCTTCAAGGTCAAGATGGCTTGTCGGTTCATCAAAGACAAGGCAGTTTCTTGCTTCCAGCATCATCTTTGAAAGCATGCAGCGAACCTTCTCTCCTCCAGAGAGAACAGTGCAACTTTTTAGGGCTTCATCGCCTGAGAACAGCATTCTTCCGAAGAATGACCTGATGTAGGTGACATCATCGATGTTCGTATACTGTGCAAGCCAGTCTGTAATGCTCATGTCTTCGTTGAAATACTTGGAGTTATCCTTTGGAAAATAGCTTAGGGAGGTCGTGACACCCCATGTGTATGACCCTTCGTCTGGTTCGACGTTTCCACAGATTATTTCAAAAAGCAAGGTCTTTGCCTGATGGTCAGGACCGACAAATGCAATCTTGTCGCCAGGATTCACAACCAATGAAAAATTGTCCAGGACCTTGACTCCATCGATCGTCTTTGAAATTCCGCTGATTTCCAGAACATTCTTTCCTACTTCACGTTCAGGCTTGAAGGCCACGTATGGGAATCTCCTGGAGGAAGGTCTTATATTATCAATTGTAAGCTTCTCTATCAGCTTCTTTCGGCTGGTGGCCTGTCTAGCCTTGGCTACGTTGCTTCCAAAACGCTGGATGAATTCCTTGAGTTCGGCAATTTTCTCGTCCTTGCGCTTCTTGTCATCCTTCATCTGCTTGAGTGCAAGCTGACTGGACATGTACCAGAAATCGTAGTTGCCTACATACATCTGGATCTTTCCGAAGTCAATATCGCAAATATGAGTGCAGACAGTGTTGAGGAAGTGACGGTCATGGGACACCACGATGACAGTATTGTCAAAATTGCTGAGGAAATCCTCAAGCCAATGCACTGATTCCAGATCCAAATGGTTTGTAGGCTCATCCAGAAGCAGGATGTCAGGATTCCCAAACAGGGCCTGGGCAAGAAGCACCCTGACCTTCACATTGTCTTCCACATCACTCATGAGCTTGTCATGAAGAACGGTGGGGATTCCCAGTCCATCAAGCAGAACTCCGGCATTGGCCTCGGCTTCCCACCCACCCAATTCAGAGAATTCAGTCTCCAGCTCCGCGGCCCTGATTCCATCCTCTTCGGAAAAATCCTCTTTTTCATAAATAGCATTTCTCTCAAGCATCGTGTTGTACAGCTGCTTGTATCCCATGATAACGGTATTCAGGACAGTATACTGATTGAAAGCGAAGTGGTCCTGCTGGAGGACAGTCATTCTTTCACCTGGTGTGATTATGATCTCTCCGGTGTCAGCTTCAATTTCGCCGGAGAGAATATTGAGGAAAGTGGATTTGCCAGCACCATTCGCACCAATGATTCCGTAGCAGTTCCCATGAGTGAACTTGATGTTGACATCCTTGAAAAGAACCTGAGTCCCATAAGAAAGAGAAATGTTTGAAGCTGTTATCATTGGTCTACCTCGTGCAAAAAAAAGCAGCCGTCTGGCTGCTCATTTTAGTCCCGAGCGGAATCGAACCGCTGTTTAGAGACTGAGAATCTCCTGTCCTAACCCCTAGACGACGGGACCATCTAAATTATCCGGTACTACTGGGATGGAGGGATTCGAACCCCCAAAGGCAGAACCAGAATCTGCAGTGTTACCATTACACTACATCCCAATTGCATTGTGAGAATACCTAAAGGCTTCTGTTTTGTCAAGGTGAAAAAGCAAAAAAGGACAAAGACTTGAAAAGAGCCCTTGTTCTCTTCAGTTTTTCTTGAAAGCAGAGACTCTGGCACTCGCATTGAGGTCCAGTTCCGAATGTATTCCATCCTTGAGATAGTTGTATCCAAGTCCCGCGACCATCGCGGCATTGTCAGTGCAGAGCTTCAATGAAGGGAAGCTCACATCTATCCCCTTCTTTTCCAATTCCTTGAGTTCCGAACGAAGCTGAGAGTTTGCAGCGACTCCACCTCCAGCAGAAAGCCTTGTAAGTCCTGTGAATTCCAATGCCTTGACCACCCTCTTCATTAGTATGCCAACAGCACAGCGCTGAAATGAAGCGGCGATGTTCTCGGGAGTGGCAGGCTTGCCAGTGGAGAACTTGTCAAGCTGGTTGATGACTGCGGTCTTCAGACCCGAATATGAAATGTCAAAAGGATTGTCCAATGAAGGACCGGGAAACAGGAAGGAATTAGGATCACCTGCTTTTGCAAGACGATCTATCATGACTCCACCTGGGTAGCCAAATCCATAGTGCTTGGAGACCTTGTCAAAAGCTTCTCCGATTGCATCGTCAATCGTCGTGCCAAGGACCTCGATTTCATCGAATCCGCTGACTTTGCAGATAACTGTATGGCCACCTGAAACAAGTACTCCAAGATATGGATACTCCTGACGATGTTCAATCTGAGGTGCATAAAGATGTGCCCTGATATGGTCTATTCCAATGAACGGAATCCCCAGTCCTGCGGAAAGTCCCTTTGCGAAGTTCAGACCCACAAGCAATGAACCCAGAAGCCCGGGGCGTGATGTCACAGCGATGGCATCAATCTCATGCTTGTCCAGCTCTGATTTTCTGATAGCCGCATCAGTCACCTGAGCTATCCACTCAGTATGAAGTCTGGAAGCTATTTCAGGCACTACTCCATCATAAGGACGGTGAAGCTCAATCTGAGTGGCGATCACATTTGAAAGCACTTCGCTTCCGTCACAGACTACCGCTGCCGAACATTCATCACACGATGTTTCTATTCCTAATACATTCATTGGATATCACCTGCCAGCATGAGCTCTCCAAGAAGACCGAAGTTCTCTGAAAGACCCCTCCGCACCTTGGAGAATGGAAACTGAGACTGATAAAACAGCATGAACAGTTCAAAGTTGTTGGGGAAGCATTGATTAAAGTAATCCGCAACTTGACTTGAAAACAAAGGACAACTTGGCTGTGCGCCTCTATGAAGACTCTTATTCAAAGAGAGATCCTGTTCCCCATCCTCGCCTGAACCACTTCTCAAAAGAAGTGCGATTCTTCTCTGCTGAATGTCATGATTGTTATAATTCACTTTTGCCTCGTCAACAACTTTGACATTATAGCCGATGGCTTTCTTTGGTCAATAGAGAATTCTTTCATTGAGCGTCATTATGGAAGAACTTGCATCTACACCTTGCTAAACTTTCTTTTTTTCTTTATATTGTTGCTGTGCCAAAGTGGCTCAGAGGTAGAGCAGCTCACTCGTAATGAGCAGGTCCTCGGTTCGATTCCGAGCTTTGGCTTCAATCAGAAGCACGATGGATTTTGTTGACGGCATTTCAGTTTTCTCTGGAGTGCCGTTTCTGTGTTTGAACGGAAGCCGATTCTACAAAATTATTGATTCAGCCATT
>JAAYFO010000011.1 GCA_012728215.1 Spirochaetales bacterium
CTGTGGAAGATAGGCAAAGTCGAGACCAGCAGTAAGACCGATACGAACAAAGAACAGATCAAAGGAAAGGCCAACGTTGCCATATCCTGAATAGTCCATCTTCTCGTAGAACTTACCTGTCGTGGCACCGTTGGAATTAATCAATGCTCCAACATCCAATTCGACAATGGCCAAGCGAATCCTGAGTTCCGGTCCAAACTGATAATTCTTGATATTTGTCAGATTCGTTGTGTCCTTTTCCTTAATATCGTCAATCAACGAACCAAGACCCTTGCCATATTGAGCGACTGCACCCAAAGTGAGATCAAACAGACCTCTTGATGCAAACACTGCCGCTGGAATCATAATGGCAACCATCAATACAACCAAAGCTTTCTTCATTTTATTTTCTCCCTGATACGGACATCTCCGTATGTGTTCATAGTCAGAAGTCTCACGCCTCTGTACAGAGTATAACATCGAAGAGAATAAAAGGATACAAAAAAAACACCACTTTTATAGAAATCCGATATCAGAAAAGCAGCACCTGAGAAAAACAGATTCTGCTTCGTTCCTCTACTGTATCAACAACCAGAATCTCAATCCCAGGAACAGACCCAGGCTCCCATTATCAAAAGGAATCCTGACGTCATTCATTCCAGAAGCTTTCCAGTCATCAGCATCGGTCAATGAAGCTATGCAGTATGGTGTGGACACAGAATAGAAAACGCCGAGAGCAAGCTGACCAAAGAGCAAGTCCACTGAACCCTTGAGCCTTAATGGGGCAGAAAGGAACGCTGCTTCAATCTCGGTCTTGCCTTTATCTGTCAATCGTGTGTTCAAAGCGACCCATTGGTGTTTCAAATTGTCAAAATTCATCCCAAGGTTCATCACACCAGGCAGAAACATGTAATCCGGCTCTGCCTTTGGCTGATACACGACGTCAAGTCCCGCTGTTGCCCCAACTCAGAGAAAGTCAAACAGAGTGAACGAAAAGCCGACATCGGCATTGATTGGGTAACTCGAATCCTCGAAGAACTTTGCACCAGCTTTCTTGCTTTGCAAGATGCCAGTCTTCAGATCAACTTCGAATACCAGAATACGCATTCTGAATACCAAATAGCGAAGTGGCAGACGCACCCACAGTGATATCAATCAAACTCGCCATCAAGGCAGCAGGAATCATCAGCAGAAGCATAAGGACCACTATCATTTTTTCATTTTCACATCTCCTCCATCTTGTCGATCAAGACAAAATCGGCTTTTTCAGTATTGTATGCCATAAACCAAGAAAACAGTACTTTTTTTATCATTTCATTACTTTTCCTATCCATATTTACCCAACACCCGGCATAATGCTCTGGAATAGTTGATTTTTAGTCTCTTTGGAAATACTATCATTACAAGGAAGCAAACATGGCATTCCTGGAGGGTAATTATGAAAGAGACTGTTCATTGGGATTTGACAAACATATATCCATCAATCGATTCAAAGGAATTCACTGCATCATTGGCAGATACGACAAAGAATATCGATAAGCTGGAGAAGCTGCTCAACAGCTTTGAGTCTGCAGAATCCAGCAAGGAAACCTTTTCAGAATCCGCATTGTCCGTCATAAGGCAATACGAAGCTATAATTGACGGCTACGAAACCGCTGCGGCATATGCAAATGCCTGTCTTACAGTGGACACCACCAACAGGAAATCAATCTTCGGCCTCAACAAGGCAGAAGAGGTCGGAGTGAAGGTTCAGGGAATCTCGGTGCTATTCAGAAAATTCATTCAGGATAACGAAACCCAGATTCTCAAGCTCACTGAAGACGGAGCCATACTTGAAGAATACCGATTCGTGCTGGATGAAACCATCACAGAAGCAAAGCACATGATGTCACCCGAAATGGAAAACCTTGCTTCAGATCTGAACAGAACCGGAAGCGATGCTTTCTCCAGGCTTCAGGAGTCGATATCGTCATTGGCAAGTGCTGAGATTGATGGAGAGAAGAAGACTGTGATAGAACTCAGGACTCTTGCCACCTCCGAAGACCGCAATCTAAGAAAGAAAGCCTATGATGCGGAAATCTCAGTATGGAAGGAGCACGAAGTGGCGTTTGCCGCAGCACTCAACGGAGTGAAAGGCAGCTGCATTACGCTTGAAAAGAGACGTGGATGGAATGATCCACTGGAACATGCCGCGTTCCTCTCCAGAGTGAACATGAAAGTCATTGATTCACTGGTAGGGACAATCGAGAAGAACTTCTCCATCTTCAGACGCTACATGCATGCCAAGGCCAAGGCTCTCAAGCTCAATCGCCTGGCTTACTGGGATCTTTTCGCCCCAATCGGAAAATCATCCAAGAACTGGACTTATGACGAAGCACGCCGTTTCATAGTCCAGCAGTACACAGCATTCAACCCCAAGCAAGGTGAATTTGTAAGTAATGCATTCGACAAGCATTGGATCGATCCGTTCCCTGTTGCTGGAAAAACCGGCGGAGCATATGACACATACATCCCTTCAGTGAAGGAATCACGTGTCTTTGCAAACTTCAACAATGATTATGATGGAGTCTTCACCCTGTCACACGAGCTTGGACATGCATGGCACGACCATATAGTCAGCACTCAGCCTGCCCTTCTCAGGGCTTATCCAATGACTCTGGCCGAAACAGCTTCGATCTTTGGAGAATACATCGTATTCAAGGGAGCTGTGGAACAGGCGACTGGACTTGAAAAGGCGATTCTGATCGAGAACTACCTTTCAGGCGCTAACCAGACATGTGTGGACATCCTTGCCAGATTCTATTTTGAAAAAGAGCTCTTCGCACAGCGTGCTGAAGGTGAACTTGTTCCCAACCAGCTATGCTCGATCATGGTGGAGGCTCAGAAGAAGGCCTATGGAGATGGATTGGATCCATCGACAATTCATCCATACATGTGGGCTGTCAAGGGACATTACTATAACGCAGACTATTCCTTCTACAACTATCCCTATGCATTCGGTCAGCTATTCGGACTGGGTCTGTACAAAGAAGCCAGAAAGCATGAGAGCGACCACCCATTCTACGAAGATCTGAATCGAATCCTATCCATAACAGGTAAATATGATGCCATGAAGGTCGCGTCGGCAGGCGGATGCGACATAGAGGATCCTGCATTCTGGCAGGAAGGACTGGATATAGTCGCTGAGTATGTCAATCAGTTTGAGAAGCTTGTAAAATGAATATAAGAATTGAGGAACTAGTTCAGAAAGGCCAGGGACTTGGCCACATGGAAGATGGAAAAGTGGTCTTCGTCTCTGGTGCGCTTCCAGGCGAACTTGTGGAAGTCCAGATCATGCAGTCAAAGAAGGATTACATCACAGGAAAAGCCATATCAATAATCGAAAGCTCTCCAGACAGATGTGCACCCCAGTGTCCTTTGTATGGGATCTGCGGAGGTTGCAATCTCATGCACCTTAAGCACAGTGCACAGAAGGAACTGAAGAAGAAGATATTTCTCGATACATTGCAGAAGTTCCAGCTTCTGGACAAAGGCAGTTCCTTTCAGATGGAAAAGACGGTATCAGGGACTGAATTCGGATACAGATCCAGGGTGAGATTCGAAGTGCAGGGAACCGATGTTGGATTCTTTCAATCCGGCACCCATGATTTCGTCCCGACAGCACAATGCCCAGTTCTGGACCCTTCCATTTCCAGGCTTCTATCCCAAGGCGATCTGATCGGATCGGCCTCACAGGGCAAAGTCTCAGTTTGTCTCGGAGATGCCGGCCCCATCATCGGCAAAAGGCAGGGAGAGCTGACTGTAAAGGGACATAGGTTTCCAATGTCTAATGACGTATTCTTCCAATCGAACGTCAGTCTTCTTCCTGAAATGATTGATTGCATATGCACCAACGTCGTTGGAACCAATGTTATGGATCTGTATAGTGGAATCGGAACGTTCTCAGCATTTCTCGAAGATGAACACGATGTCATCGCAGTGGAAAAAGACCCCAACTGTCTCAAACAGGCTCGAAAGCACCTGCATTCGACCCAGTTATTCACCGACAGCGTGGAAAACTTCAAATTCAGCAACTGGGCAGATACCGTGATTGTAGATCCTCCTCGGGTGGGATTGGACCGGAAGGTGCCATTCCTTCTTGGCAGACTGAAACCATCCCGTATTATCTACACAAGCTGTGACAGCGTGACGTTTGCACGTGATGCCACAATGCTGAAAAAGCAGGGTTATGCTCTTAAGAGCTCCAGAATATTTGATTTCTATCCACAGACCTCTCATATGGAATCTGTGAATATTCTAGAAAGGAGAACTGGAAAATGAAAGATGGATTCATCAAGGTTGCAGCCGCAACACCTTCCATTCGTGTAGCTGATTGCGTTTACAACACCTCCAAGATCATGGATCTGGTGGAGAAGGCACAGAAAGAGCAAGTGCGACTGCTTGTTCTTCCTGAGCTATGCGTCACGGGATACACCTGTGCCGATCTGTTCTTTCAGCAGGCACTGATTGAAAGTGCAAGAGAATGCGCAGGAAAGATCGTAGCAAGCACGCCTGACGACATGGTTGTCATATTCGGCTGTCCTGTTGAGTTCAGAGGCAAGCTCTTCAACTGTGCCTGCGTTGCAAATGGAGGAAAGATTCTAGGGCTTGTGCCTAAGGTGAACATCCCAAACTATCAGGAATTCTATGAATGCCGCTGGTTCACACCAGCTCTGAGTCAGCCGCAGAAGATCGTATTCGCCGGTTATGAGACGATTCTATTCAACAAGCTGATCTTTGCCTGCAACCAGATTCCCCTTTTCCGTCTATCAGTGGAAATCTGCGAAGACATCTGGGTTCCCAATCCACCAAGCGTCTCTCATGTCGTCAATGGTGCCACAGTCATTGCAAACCTATCGGCAAGCGATGAATTCGCAGGAAAGGCTTCCTACCGCTCCAGTCTGATCTGCGGACAGAGTGCAAGACTGATTTGTTGTTACATCTATGCGGATGCAGGGGAAGGCGAATCAACCACTGACCTGGTGTTCGTAGGTCATAACATGGTCTGTGAGGATGGAGAATTCCTTGCCCAGCATAGGGAATCGGAAAACAAGCTTCTGATCTCCGATATTGACGTGAAGAAGATAGACCATGAAAGAAAGCAGCGGAACACATTCGGTTGTGCAGACGACCCGACATACATCTACGTTCCATTCGACATGAAAGTGGAGACCACTAAGCTGACAAGAAGCTTCGCAAAGCTTCCATTTGTTCCAGAGAAGGATTCGATGTTGCTCTCCCGTTGCAAGGATGTCATAAAGCTGCAGGCTCTGGCTCTGAAGCGTAGACTGGCACATACGAACTCCCGCACGGCAGTGATAGGGCTTTCTGGCGGATTGGATTCCACACTTGCCCTGATTGTGACTCTGAAATCGTTTGAACTGCTTGCAAAGGATTCAAAAGACATCATAGCGGTGACCATGCCATGCTTCGGGACCACCAGTCGGACCAGGTCCAATGCAGAAAAGCTTGCTCTGTACTATGGCTGCACATTGAGAGTAATCGACATCAGCGCCGCCGTTGAACAGCATTTCATCGATATCGGGCACGATTTAAGAGTTCATAACGTCGTATATGAGAATTCGCAGGCGAGGGAACGCACCCAGATTCTGATGGATATTTCCAATGCAGAGGGAGGACTTGTCATCGGAACAGGCGATCTATCCGAACTTGCACTTGGCTGGGCGACATACAACGGAGATCACATGTCCAGCTATGCAGTGAATGCAGGAGTCCCAAAGACACTTGTCAAGGCAATAGTATCAGTGATCGCCGACAACAGCCCTGACGAGCTGGCTACAATTCTTCATGACATTGTAGATACACCAGTGAGCCCCGAGCTTCTTCCTACCAGCTCAAGTGGACAAATGACCCAAAGCACGGAATCTATCGTAGGCCCTTATGAGCTTCACGACTTCTTCCTCTATAACATTCTGAGATGGGGACATGCTCCATCGAAGATCTTCAGGATGGCATGTCATGCGTTCGAAGACTCATACAGCCCCGAGGTAATAGAAAAATGGCTTAGGATATTCTATCGCAGATTCTTTACCCAGCAATTCAAGCGATCATGTCTTCCAGACGGCCCAAAGGTCGGTTCGGTGGCTCTTTCGCCACGAGGCGATCTGAGAATGCCTTCGGATGCCTGCATGGCAATATGGATGGACGATCTTGAGGATGTGGAGTCCTGATCGTCAGATATCCAGATTGTACTCTGCAATCTTGGAGATAAGAGGCCGTCTGGTGATTCCAAGCTCTTGCGCCGCCTTGGTTCTGTTGCCTTCCCATCGGTGAAGGGCATTGATTATCGCTTCCTTCTCGATATCCTTCAGACTTCTCTGAGAGGTGAGTCGTGCGGTGGGAATTGAATCATTGTCATGAATCTCTGTCCCAGGAGGTGACACGCTTCCTCTAAGATCAAGACAGCTTTCATCGATTATACTCGAATTTGAGAATATCACTGCCCTTTCCAGAATATTCTCCAATTCCCGGACATTGCCATAGAAGCTATGCTTTCGCAGCATGTCCATCGCCTCGATGGAAAGTCCCTCGATCTTTCTTCCCATTTCCTTGTTCAATCGAGAAAGAATCTGAGCAGTCAACGGTTCTATGTCATCAGGACGTGCCCTCAGTGGAGGAATGATGATTCGGACAACATTCAACCTGTAGAAGAGGTCTTCACGAAAATCCCCAGCCATTACCATGTCTTCCAATCGCTTGTTGGTAGCGCAGACTATTCTCGCATTTATCGGAATCTGAACAGTGCCGCCAAGACGTGTGATTTTCCGGTCCTGAAGCACTCTGAGCATCTTCACCTGAAGTGGCTTTGGCATGTCTCCTATCTCATCAAGAAAAAGCGTTCCACCATCGGCAAGCTCGAACATCCCGACCTTGCGGGCAATCGCACCTGTAAACGATCCCTTCTCATGACCAAAAAGCTCACTTTCCAGCAGGTTTTCAGGAACGCCACCAATATTGATTGCGACAAACGGACCGCCACTGACCAACGAATGATTGTGAATGCTTCTGGCGACTACTTCCTTGCCTGTCCCGCTTTCACCTGTTATCAGCACATTGGCGTTGCTCTGCGACACCTTGGATATGACATCCCTTATCTGCAGAATGTCCTGAGACACTCCTGTCAGCATGTCATCCTGCATTGTATTCAGTTCAGTACTATTGACCATTCTGGCCAGATCCCGTGTCTTCACCAGCGTCTTGATTCGGAGAATAAGCTCCTCAGGATCAAACGGCTTCACCAGATAATCCTGAGCGCCATCCTTCAAAGCCTCGACAGCGTCGGAAATCTCACCGTGGGCACTTATCATGACTGCAGGCATTGCAAACCCATTGGTCCGCATCCAGCGGAGAAGCTCCAGCCCATTCATTCCTGGCATCTTCAGATCGATGACGCACAGATCATATGGACTGTCGCACAGCATCCTTTGGGCGGAAAGCCCATTTTCGGCACCATCACAATCCATATTCTCTACTTTCAGATATCTTGCAAGCAGATTCCTGATATTATCTTCATCGTCGACAATCAGTATTCTCATTCTTTTCTCCTAATTCATCATGGGCTGTCCTAAGCATTGCATGGGCAAACTTCAACGGAACAGAAGGAAGCAGCACCTCGGCTTTTGTTCCACCACCGTCTCTGGGAACAAGTGAGACAGAACCTTCCTTGGCTTTCAGAAACTGTCTGGTGATGGACAACCCTATACCAGATCCATGAATCTTAGTGGTGAAGAACGGATCAAAGAACTTGCTCTTATCCACTTTTGGAAGTCCGTCTCCACGGTCCAGAATCGAAATCGAGAGCTGTCCCTTTTTCTTCTCCTGAATGTCAATCATGACTTGTGGGTCACGGCCAGTGCAGCTTTCCACTGAATTCTTCAACAGATTCTCAAACACCGAACGTGCTCGGTCCTGGTCGAATTCGATGTACGCTTCTTCGAGACTGTCAGAAGTGAACTCAATCTTCTCTGGAAAAAGTTCCTTGATTCCATCAAGAAAGCCCCTGACTTCAATGAGCTGGGGATTGCCGACTGGATTTCGAAGGAAATCACTGACTTTGTTGGTAAGCTGAATCAGACGGAGAATCTCCTGATCTATGACAGCCAGATCTCCTCTATACTCGGAAGGAAGCACCTTCTTCATCAGTGCAACCTGTATCGTCATGGCGGAAAGAGGATTCTTGATTTCATGGGCAAGAGTCCTGGCCGCAGCTCCAAGGCTCACAAGACTCTCCTGCTTGTTAAGCATCTCCTTGTAGCATCGGTTGCTGAAATAAAGTCTGAGGAGCAGAATGAATATCAGCACCAAAACGATGATGGCGATTCCTGTGAATACCCAGATGTCGACAATGGACTTGAAATATGCAGACCCTTCCATTACGACATATAGAATCTCAGGGAAATCCAGATTTGTCGAAAGAATGCCACTCTCACCCAGGATGACGCTCCCTGCATCGAGATTCCCCGTATCCAGGTCTATGGCAAGTCGGGCAAGCCTCATGTAATGAAGAATCTGCGTCTTGTGATTGAAGCTATAGATCCCCAATCCAGCATTTCCTCCATGAAGGTCCTCCTCATCGAACTGATCATAAGGAATGACATAAGGAACAGTTCCAAGATTTCTAAAAAGCTTGCCGTCACTGGAGTAGATTCCTATTCCGATCACTCCTTCCTCTTTCATTATCTGGTTCGCCTTCAGTGCATTGGGTTCCTTATTGAGAGCCATGTAGATTGAGTTGAACGCTCTTTCTGCTTCAGTCTTCATCTGAAGAGACTCCTTCTCAACCGAAGAAAATCCAACAAACAGAATCATCGAAAGAAGCAGGCAGAAAAGAATTCCAATCAGGATGGAAGTGACGGTCTTCTCCTTGGAAGCCAAATAATCTGCAAAGCGTTTAGTATTCATCCTCTCTATTCGTAGTTCAGAGATTCAATAGGATCTAGTCTTGCGGCTTTCCGTGCAGGATACCATCCAAAGAAAAGTCCTATGATCATCGAGAAACCTACTGCTATGATATATGAAGAATACGAAATGTGCAACGTCCATGAAACCAGATTGGTCACGGCGACACTTATTGCAGTACCGACCACGATTCCAAAGAATCCTCCAACCATCGTCAAAGCCACCGCCTCGGTTATGAATTGCCCCATTATATCGCGATTCGTCGCTCCCAGAGCCTTCCTCACCCCGATTTCCCTGGTTCTCTCCGAGACACTCACCAGCATTATATTCATGATTCCTATGCCACCGACAAGAAGCGATATGGCAGCAATCGCAGCAAGGAAATTGCTGAATGTGGAGGTTATGCTCTTGGACATCTCCGCCAAGGTAGCTGGAGAAAACAGATCGTAGGCATCCTTTCCGACAAGAGCGTTGAGGTAGTTGGTGATGGAATCACCGACCTTTATCGGATCAGCATCATCTGAAGTTCTCACAACATATGATCCTACCATGCTGACTTTCCTGAATCTCTGTGTGAAGGTGTTGTAAGGAATATAGACAAAATTGTCAAACATGATCGAAAGAAGCGGATCCTTGCTCTTCATCACGCCAACCACTTGATAACTCTTTGCCTGAGTTCGGAAAATACTCACATACTGTCCTACTGCATTTCCATCAGGGAACAACTCATTGGCTATGTCAGAACCAAGAACGCATACCTGTCGCTTGAGCAGATTGTCATTCTGCGAGAAGAACGATCCCGCTTCAGCCTCATAGTTCAACAATGCGGCATAGTTGGAAGGAACGCCGGAAATCTGTGCATTAGTAGTCTTCTGACCGTTTCTGAGCTTTGAGGTCCCTGTGTTCACCGGCAGAACAAAGTCGATTCCGTCAACGGAACTCTTCAATGTCTCGCAGAACTGCTCATCAAAGGTCTCCGAACTCTTCTGTCCTGAAGCAGGAAAGATCGACACCATCTCCAGCCCTCCTGCTGAAATACTGCTGGAAATGCTTGCAGTGGCGCTGTTACCCAATGTCAGGATAGCGACAACCGCACCTACTCCAATGATTATCCCCAGTAATGAAAGCAAAGTCCTCATCTTGTTGACCTTCATGGAGGAGAATGCAAGCTTGATGTTTTCCCAAATCATATCTAGTCCTCCAATCTCCCGTCACGAATCAGAATCTGACGTCTGCATGCCATTCCAAGTTCCCTGTTATGAGTGACAAGGACTATCGTCCTTCCCTCTGCATTAAGCTGCTCGAAAAGTTCCATTATCTGATTTCCTGTCTTGGTATCCAATGCACCAGTCGGCTCATCCGCAAGTATCAAGGACGGATTGTTGACCAGGGCTCTGGCTATGGCTACTCTCTGTTTCTGTCCACCTGACAGTTCGTTTGGGCGGTGCTTCATTCTTTCTCCCAGACCCACTCTTTCCAAAGCCTCGATTGCGATTTCCTTTCTCTCCCTGGGAGAAATCCGTGCATAAAGCAATGGAGTCATCACATTATCCAACGCAGATAGCTTTCCCAGAAGATTGAACTGCTGAAACACAAATCCAATCTTCTCATTTCTCACATAGGCAAGATCCCGTTCGGAAAATTCGGTGGTATTCGTCCCATCTATTCTGATTATTCCGCTGGTCGGACGATCCAGACAGCCAATCATGTTCATCATGGTGGACTTGCCAGAACCTGACGGTCCCATTATCGAGACAAACTCCCCTTGCCGAATATCCATGGTTATTCCATCCAATGCCTTCACTACGAAGTCACCAACAATGAAATAACGGCGGACATCCACCATTTCAATTACAGAATTCCCTGACATCTCTTACCTCATCTCATCAGGAGAAGACATTCCCATCTCGGCAGGCACCATCATTCCGCCACTCATCATGCCATAATAGTCATTTGATGTCTGAACTATTACTGTGTCGCCATCAGCCAGATCTCCAGTGAGGACCTGATAGAAACCTTCTCCAAGATACTTGGCCTTGATAGTGACGGTCTCGATTGACCCATCTGCAAGCTTCTTCTGAACAGTAGACTGGCCTCTGGTGGTGTTCACTGCGTTCTGGGGGACAAGAAGCATCGACAGAGGTTCTTCTACATTTATGACTCCTTCAAAGGAAAAGCCCGGACGGAACTCCTTCGGAAAATCATCGAATACTATCTGAACATCCATCACTCCGATTCCAGAGTTGGTGTATCTTCCGACCATAGGAATATAAGATATACGAGCTGTCAGCGTCTCTCCAGGAACGCTGTCGGAACTTACATTGGCTATCATACCCTGCTTTATGTTCCTCATATCGATTTCATCAATCTCCACCGTGGCTTTAAGCTTGCTGTCATCAATGATGGTGATGGCGGAACTTCCCGCTTCAAAGTAATCATTCTCGACAACTCCCACTGAAGTAACTACACCATCGAAGTTTGCATACACCTTGGTGTTCTCCAAAGTCTCATTCTGGCTGTCAAGCTTCATCTGAAGGAGCTTCAGCTGGCTGGCATTCCCATCTATTCTTGCCGCTTCCATATCATCCTTGGTTGATTGGATTGAATACTTGATATTGCTGTCATCCATCGTGGCAAGAAGCTGTCCCTTGCTGACTCGGTCGCCCTCGTCGACCAGGACTGACGTTATCCTGCCTGATGAACGGAACTTGACTTCCTGAGTTTCATACGCCTTCACCGATCCGGAGATATCGACAGTCACAGAATACTGCCGCAGTTCGACCTTTGCAGTCATTTCAGGAGAAGCCTGAATCGCCGCAACATGCTGCCAAGGCAATCTAATGTTTGCCTTGTAGAAATTATACAGATAGACTCCACTGGCTATCAGTGCAAATACCACTACCCAAATGATGATTGAACGGATCGTTCTGCTTCTTTCTCTTTTTTTCCTGTCCGAGCGGATTTTCTCTTCCGTTGTCTGCGACACATCTTTATTACTCATGACAAATCTCCAATTTCTATTTCCGATAACTTGCATCCGTTCCATGCGGAGCAATATGAAGTATTTTA
This sequence comes from Spirochaetales bacterium, assembly GCA_012728215.1. Lineage (GTDB taxonomy): Bacteria > Spirochaetota > Spirochaetia > Sphaerochaetales > Sphaerochaetaceae > JAAYFO01. The sequence goes on from JAAYFO010000011.1 coordinate 12,007, forward strand.
CTCTTCAGTCTTACAGTTGCAGAAGACTGATCTTCCTTTCCAGTCCCAACACATTCAGATAGCAGATATCAAGATCGTTCTGAGCTTCCTTGCGGGCAAACTCAGCATCGTCCACATCAGTCTGATTGACCAATCCAAGACCAAGCTTCTCCTGCTCGTTTTCGAGGATTCTCTCTGAATAATCCAATGCTGCCAGAGCAGTACGGATGGTGCCATCCATGTTTTTCAGCGAGGACTGCATATCCACCACATCATCAAGATAACTGGAAAGGGCATTCTCCCAATCCATCTGTGCGGTAAGGGAATCATATTCCAGCTCCCGGATCTCAATCTGCTCGGACTCCGTCTTGCTTGATGGAACATACTTTCCAGCAACAGTGATCGATGGACTGAACTTCATGTCATTGATGTTCCATCCAAGATCGATATTGCCAGTGGCAGTCCAGCCCTTGCTGGTATTGTATGTGAGTGTGGAACCGACATCCATTGAGCCAGTGACCGTTTTTCCCAGGCCAAGCGTACTGGAAAGCGAACCTGAAACTCCAAGTGTCGTCTTCTCCGCCGTCTTGTTCTTCAAGGCTTCCGAAGCAAGCTGATACTGGTACTCGGCAAGCTTGACAGAGGAATTGCCACCGGATATGGCTTCAATTGAAGGAACCTCGGCTACGGTCACTTCTGGATGCTGATACTTGATTCCATATTTACTTTCGAAGTTGGAAATTGCAATTCCAAGCTTATCCTCGGCATTCTCCAGGCTGATACGCTGACCTTCGATTGAATTCTGCAGATCGAGGTACTTGGGTGTGCCTTCGCTTACAGTCTTGAGTATCACTGCTTTTTCCAGTGAGGCCTTTGACCTTGCCAGAGCACGGCTGGCTTTTTCCACATTGATCTCCTGATTCATCAGGCTCTTGAGTGATTCAAGAAAATTCAATTGAAAATTCAGAAGATTGGTCTGATAAGTCGTCTCAATCTGAAGAAGCTGTCTGGCTCGGGTCAGATCCTTCACATCATAAACATAGCCAAGGTCGAATTTTCTTTCAACACCGGCTCGTGGTGTCACTGTCCCCGTTGTGCTGATGTTTCCTGCAGAACTCTTGCTCACCTTCAGCGAGGTGTCCAGACCTGCAGACCACACTGCTTCATCGTCGGCAGCAGGAAATGAAACCGAGAAACCCGGATCATACGAAAAGACAGTTCCCATGCTTTCCTCGCCGGCAATCGAAACGCCCTTTGCCAATGGGAAGTATTTGGCAGTACCGAGATTGACATTCCATTCAATCCCATCGTCCACATCCATCTTGCTCACGGATAGCAGACTGTTTTCGCGGTTGATCTCATATCTTTTTACCTGAGGACTGGCAGATTGTGCCTGCTGGAGAAGTTCCTCTACAGTCACAGCCGAAATCGACACGGCAGCAAGAATCGCAATTGCCATGAAAGTTGCAATCAATTTAATAGCTCTGTTCATAATTTACCTTATATTCACAAAAAATAGACGAAATCTCTGAACCCATCAATAAGATAACTCTTCATTCAAAGAAAAACCACTATTCTTCACACATTGCTACTGTCAATCCAGATCACAAATATCCTTTTGATTTTCCTGGACATTCGAGCCACCACGTACTGGAAACCAGCTTTTCTGAATAGAGCAGCTCAGGATTTCCATCGGTGCTCGCCCACTTGCCATATAGAAATTAAAGTGGTATTGTATAACCAACTAGGGGTTTTTCAATAAA
>JAAYFO010000109.1 GCA_012728215.1 Spirochaetales bacterium
GCCGGATAAGCGAACCACCCAGGTCATAAGGCTTTCCACTCATCGCTCCGGTATGTTCGCTTCTCAACTTCTTGTACTGCCCATAGAGAAAGCCGATCTTCCCTTTGGATTAAAATCCGAGCCACCTTTGGCACCACCCATAGGAAGCGAAGTGAGGCTGTTCTTGAAGATCTGTTCAAATCCCAGGAACTTCAACGTTCCAAGTGTAACATCTGGATGGAAACGGAGACCTCCCTTATAAGGTCCTATTGCGTTGTTGTACTGGATACGATAGCCTCGGTTTATCTGAATCGTGCCATTGTCGTCTTCCCATTCGACCTTGAAAGTGATGATCCGATCTGGTTCCACTATCCGGTCCAGAATACGATTTGACAGATATTGCGGAGTCCTGTTGACAGTATCTATGACAGATGCAATCACTTCCCTCGCCGCTTCGATGAATTCCGGTTGAGCCGGATTCCTTTTTTCCAGATTGGCCATGAAATCTTCCAAATCGTACATGATATTCCTCCTGCATTACTATTGAAAGAAACAGTAGAAAATCAAATGGAAAAAGTCAAGTGTTTTGCTCAAAAAAACAACCCACAAATTGCGTTTTATATCAATTTGTGGGTCTTGTTTTTATTAATTCACATTTCTTATCAGTGTTTTGTTAGATTTTCAAAAAATCCCTCACACCGGCAAATCAGCTGAATTTCTTTACTATCTCAGTGATCTCTTCAACCTTCAGCTTAGTCTCAGCTTCAGTTGGAGCCTCTACGATAAGTCTGAGATATGGTTCGGTGTTGCTCTTTCGAACATTGAACCACCAAGTAGGATACTCAATTCGGTAGCCATCGAAATCATAGACATGTTCGGCCTTTGGGGCATACCTCTCATAAAGAGCCTGCATCGCCTCATCCTTTCGGTCAAGCTTGAAATTGATTTCACCGGAAGAACTATATTTCACAATGCTGTCAATCAATGCTGAGAAGCTGTTTCCTTTTCTCTTTTCATCGGCAAGGACACTGAGCATCATCATAGTTGCAAAGGCGGCACTGTCACAGCAGAAGAACTCACTAAAATAATAATGCCCGGCAAGTTCTCCTCCGAATATTGCTCCAGTCTCGCGAATCTTTGCCTTTGCATGAACATGACCGACCTTCCATACCAGCACATCATAGCCGAGAGCAGTCAGATACTCTGTCGTGCTCTTGCTGGTGCGGATATCAGCGACACATTTGTCACCCTTGTGCTTGAACACCTGCTTTCCGATAAGTGCCATAGCAAAATCAGCCTGGATGTAGCGGCCCTTTTCATCCACGAACATCACTCTGTCGGCATCACCATCATAGATGATTCCCAGATCACAATGATTGTCCACAACGGCCTTCTCCAACTGCCGGCATGTATTTGGATCAAGAGGATTAGGTTCATGAGCGGGGAAGCTTCCATCAAACCAGTCGTTCAGATAGATATGCTGTTTTCCAAGAAGTTCAGGAATGATATAGGAAGCCATTCCATTGGAACAGTCAATTGCAAGCTTGAGATTCGAAAAATCAGGAAGATATCTGCGGAGGAATTCCAGATAAGGAGTCTTTCCGTCAACTTCCTTGATTATTCCCTTCTTCTCAACAGGAACGACAGGAATCTCATTGCACATCTTTTCAAGTTCCTTAAGACCAGTATCCCCTCCTACAGGAACTGCATTGGTCCTGCTGACCTTGAGTCCGTTGTATTTGGCTGGATTGTGGCTGGCTGTGATCTGCACTGATCCGCCGACCTTGAAGAAAACCGTGGAGAAATAAACCATCGGAGTGGAAGCCACACCAAGAGAAAGGACATCTGAACCGGAATCCATGATACCGTTGGAAAGAGCCTTGAACATATCATCACTCGATAGTCTCACATCACGTCCTACCAGAATCTGTCTTGTTCCTAGAAGTTTAGGAAGAAAGAAACCAATCTTGTAGACAAGCTCTTTGGTAATATCCTCACCCCAGATTCCTCTGATATCATAAGCCTTGAATGCTCCCATATTTTTCCTCCTGAAGAAAATTCAATAGGACACTGCCGTATCCGTATTCTGGTTATAATATACCTTACAAATAAAGTAAATGCAAAGACCCACTTTGCCAATGTGCAAAGCAAGGAACTCAGCAGAAATTTGCAGCAAAGTAATCCCAGACAGGGTCCTTCGGTGGACGCGCTATAGCCACAATATGCTCATGGCTCACTGGATGCTCAAATTCTATCTTTCTCGAATGAAGATGGATTCCACCGTCTGGATCCGAGCGTGGAAAGCCGTACTTCAAGTCACCCTTGATATGGATTCCGATTGCCGCCAGCTGAGCCCTGATCTGATGATGACGCCCCGTCTCAAGCTCAATCTCCAGAAGATGAAAACTCTTGGATGAGCCAAGCACCTTGTATGAAAGACGAGCATTTTGACTGCCTTGGACCTTCGAACGGACGACAAAGCTCTTGTTCTTCTTGCTGTCTCTGACTATCTCGTTCACCAGAACACCTTCTTCCTGTGGAGGAAGATTGTCCACTGCTGCCCAATAAGTCTTGCCTACTGCAGATGTCTTGAACAGCCCATTCATCCTGGATAGCGCTTTGTCAGTTCTGGCATATATCACCGCTCCACTGGTTGGACGATCCAGCCGATGGACAACCCCAAGAAACACATTGCCCGGTTTGGCAAACTTGGCTTTCAGATAGTCCTTGATTTCATCACCAAGAGTCCTGTCTCCAGTATCATCACTTTGAACCAGCTCACCTGGGAGCTTGTTCACAATAATCAGATGATTATCCATATAGAGGATCCGTTCCTCCAATTCAAATGGGTCAGCCATTATTCTCTCCCTCCCCGCCCCCATCAAAAAGAGACGGCTCTGTTTCCCTGTCCAATTCCTTGACAGGGGTAATCCTTATCGAAGAAACATCCTTGTCTGTCAGTATGACTCCAGTGACTCCATGCTTTCTGACCGCAAAATCAGAGAAATAGTACTGATCCTCGAGTTTCTTGTATCCACGCCCCGGCTTATAGGTGATGACAACCTTTGCGTTGGGCAATGTTGAAATCTTCTTGCAGACAAACTCATCCTTGTCTGAATCTGCCGGAATGAATGAATAAGCCTTGTTCAGTATGAACCCGCCAAGCACAATCCTGTTGATGAAGGTCTTGCCGGATTTCTTCCCTGTGAAGATCACTGTATAGATAGTGTCATCCTCTCTGTCAGCCAGCGAACAGATCATCATCTCCTTTCCTATGAAAAGCTTCTCCGGAGCAGGAACGTAACTGTATGTGCCTGTCTTGTGAATCATCAGAATCTTGTCATAGACTGATACCTGCATGATGATGTTGCCGGTCTTCAGACCATATCCGATATATCCGGAATCCTGATCATAGCGAAGATTCATGTCACGCTGAGCGACTTCCTTGGCATTCACTTCGTCAAATCGCTTGATCTCGGTCTTCCTTTCAAACCGCTCTCCCTTCATGAAGTTGTTCTTCAGATCCTCCAAAAACGATACCGCATAATCCACAATATGAGCCAGATGGTCTTGAGCGGCAGTGATAGAGGCTTTTATTTCCTCAATTTCCTTATTGTTCTTCTCAATATCGAAAAGGCTGATTCGCCTGATGGGGAGCTTGAGAAGATGCTCAACATCCTCATCTGAAATCGGCCGGAAAAGCTCATTCTCAAAAGGATCGAATCCAGTTTTAACAGCTTGGTTAATAGCTTCCTGGCTTCGCTTCTGCTCGATTCTCTTGTATATCTTCTCTTCGACGAAGATGCGTTCCAGAGTCCTGGCCTGCAGCCTGTCCTCCAGATGTCCGATTTCCAACTTCAGTTCCTGCGTCAGAACATCAACAAGATGAGTTGCATGGTATTTCACGATGTCAGAGACAGTAGTCACGACAGGCATTCTGTCACGTATCACCAGGCAACTGGCCTGAAGCTTCATCTCGCATTTTGTGTATGCATAGAGCAAATTGATCACATCGTTGGAATAAGTGCCCTTGGCCAAGCTGATTTCTATGTTGACCGTATCCGAAGTGAAGTCATTTATCGAATTGATCTTCAGCTTACCCTTCTTGACAGCGTCCTCGATGGAGGCAATCATCTTCTCGCTGTCAATTCCATATGGAAGCTCGTAAATGACAATCTTCTTGGGATCCGAAGCATCAATCTTCGCTCGGCAGATTATACTGCCATTTCCATCATTGTAATCCGAGACATCAACCACGCCGCCACTATGAAAATCAGGGAAGAGAATGAAAGGTCTGCCCTTAAGCGCATCCTCCTGAGCAGAAAGGACCTCCAGTGCATTGTGTGGGAATATCTCCGTTATCATTCCAGGTGCTATTCCGCTGGAACCCTGGAGCAGGACAAGAGGGACCTTTGATGGGAAGGTCACAGGTTCCTGGTTTCTTCCATCATACGAATCGACAAATTCAGTGAGTTCTGGATTATAAAGAATCTTCTTGGCGATAGGGTTGATACGGCACTCGATATAACGTGCAGCTGCAGGACCGTCACCAGTCATCCAGTTACCGAAGTTACCTTGCTTGTCTATCAGCAGATCACAGTTCGCCAGATTGACCAACGCTCCATATATGGAGGAATCTCCATGCGGATGATAGCGCATCGCAAGGCCGACTACATTTGCAACCTTATGGAAACGTCCATCATCCATCTCCAGCAATGTATGAATGATTCGTCTCTGAACCGGCTTGAATCCATCGTTTATCTCAGGAATGGCTCGATCTTTGATCACATATGAGGCATATTCGATATAGTTTTTCTTATATAATGATTCAGCGTATGGCATCAGACTAGATTCTCCATTATGAAGTTCCTTCTTTCAGGAGTGTTGTTACCCATGTAGAATTCAATATTCTTATGAATCTCCGTCATGGACATGGCCTTGACCGGCACGATTTTCATATCTTCGCTTATGAACTGCCCAAATTCCTTGGCGTCAATTTCGCCCAATCCCTTGAATCTCGTGATTTCTGCTCCCTTGAGATTCCTGACCGCCTCATCACGTTCCTTTTCAGAATAGCAGTAATCCGTCTGGACCTTGTTGCGGACTCGAAACAAAGGAGTCTCCAGAATATACAGCCTTCCTGATAGAATCAGGTCCTCAAAGAACGAGAAGAAATAAGTCATGAGAAGATTCCGTATATGGAATCCATCATTATCAGCATCGGTTGCAATTATGACCTTGCCATATCTCAGGCCTTCAATGCCATTTTCGATACCCAAAGCCACCATCATGTTATAGAGCTCCTCGCTCTTGTAAATCTCCTTCCGTCCCTTTCCACAGCAGTTCAGTATCTTTCCTCTGAGGCTGAATACAGCCTGGGTGAACACATCCCTTGTCCGTGTGATTGTTCCTGAAGCGGAATCTCCCTCAGTGAGGAATATCATGCTGGCTTCGCCCTTTTCCGGGTCCTTGGTCTGGCCAAGATGATACTTGCAGTCCTTCAGCTTGGGAATGTTGATTGCGACTCGTCTGGCCGCTTCCTTGGCACCCTTCTTGACCTCGTTAAGTTCCTTGCGGAGTCTTTCATTGTTCTGAATGCGTTCGCTCAGATGCTGTGCATCTTCAGGATGCTTGAAGAGAAAATCACTGACTGCTTCCTTGATCTGTGCCGTAAGTGGACCACGTATCTCCACATTCCCCAGTTTGTTCTTTGTCTGGCTCTCAAACATCGGGTTCTGAAGTTTCACAGAAATGGCTCCGACTATTCCATCCCTTACATCCTGGGGTGACCAGTTCTTGTTGAAGAATTCGTTGATTCCCTTCAAAAGCCCTTCCTTGAACGCCGAAAGATGAGTTCCCCCATCGCTGGTATGCTGTCCGTTCACATATGAAAAGTAATTTTCACCGTAGGTGTTGAGAACATGGGTGAATGCAAACTCCAGGAAGTCCGATTTATAATGAACGATTTCATACATCTGATCCTCACCGACCTGTCGGGCAAGAAGATCCATCAGACCATTGGCAGACTTGAACACCTGCTTGTTGAATGAAAGAGTCAGGCCTATGTTGAGAAACGCATAGCTTTCCAACCTGTCTCTTATGAATTCTTCATTGAATCTGTACTCGCCGAACATCTCGGGATCTGGAATGAATTCCACGAATGTGCCATTTACCTCACTGGTTCGGCCTTCGTTTGTCTCCTTCTTGCAGCCTTTCTCGAA
>JAAYFO010000110.1 GCA_012728215.1 Spirochaetales bacterium
AGAATGTGTTTGCAGTATATTTTGGCAGGTTCCCGCTGGTCAGGACTGTCTTGTAGTTCTCAAGTCCTATGAAGTTCGGTCCTATCTGCTTCAGCCCTACCCGGTATGTCTCGAAGAAGCTGTTGTAGAAAGTCGAAATCAGCGGTATGAGCTGGAATATAATGTAGATTACGAAAAATGGAGCAATGAAGAAATAACCCCATTTTGCATAGCTTACAGATTTTCTTCTTATCAGATTGCCTTGTTTCATTTCATTTCTCCCGAAGCATTATCGAAAATCCGCCGGACCAGGCGATCCGGCGGAATGGTTTGAATTCAGATTGTTTACTTAGAGAGGTTAGGATACTTCTCGATGATCGACGTATAGAAGTTGGCGTAGGCCTGATCCTTGGTGACGATTCCATTGAAATAATCAGCGAATGCCGCCTGGATCTTCTCGGTCATGCCCTGATCGTAGGCGGAGATGTTGTCTCTGCTGATGCTCTTGGCACTGTCAAGAAGAACTGCAATGTGGTTCTGTCCGCCGAGGAATGCGTTGGAAAGATCGCTGTTGGCAAGCTCTTCCATGGCTTTCTCGTTGTTTGTGAAATCGCCGAAGTCCTGAGCAATAGCTTTGAGAGTTTCAGAATCGCATGTGAGCTTCTCCATTACAGCCTTGACCAGTTCGATGTTGTCACTTCCCTTTGCTCCGCAGATCCATGTGCCGCCCCATGAGAATCCCTGAGGTCCCATCACGAGTCCCCAGTCGCCGTAGCTTCCGTTTCCAACAGCAGCAGGCGCATTGGCATCAGCAAGCGTGGCCGGTGCAAGGGAGAAATCCTGGAACCAGCTCGGTCCAAAGTAGCCGAATACCTTTCCGTTGAGAGCTGCGCCGGCGAAAGACTCTGTCGACCAGAGGTTGGCCTTGTTGTTGTATCCCTTGTCGGTATATGTCTTGGTCTGGTCAATCCACTTCTCGATGCTCGGATCGATCACGATCTTGTCATTGGCATCGACCCATGAACCTTCCATGTTGTCGGAGAAGACTCTGAAGTCATCATCGAAGCCTGAAAGCATGAAGTAGCCCTTGGCTTTGGCCTGTGCCGCGACAGCATCGAACTTGTCCCATGAATCAAGAGCAGCGCCTACTACGGCTGGATCATCGGAACCGAGGACAGCCTTGGCAATCGATCTGCGGTAAATGAAAGCGCCCGGGCAAGCCTGCCAGGAAACTCCGCGGAGCACTCCGGTGGAATCGGTCATTATGTCTTTTGTATACTTGTACTGGCCTGCGATGTCGGCTTCTGTAAGCCCGATGTCATTGACGACTGCAAGAGTATAAGGAGAATCGACATACTTGAGAGCATAGTCGGCTTCCACAAGGAACATGTCCACTTTCTCGTCGGCACTCTTGTTGTCTTGTGAGAGTAGGGCTTCGTCGAGCTTGTCCTGATAGTTCATTCCCTGATTTGGGGTGACGACCCAGTTCACCGTCACGCCTTCCGGAACAAGTCCTGCTTCCTGAAAGTACTTTTCGAATCTTACCTGGAATTCATCATTCCAGCAGTAGATGTTGAACACCTTTCCCTGCGCTGCGGGAGCAGCTTCTGTTGCGCCCTGTGCAAATGCGAATGAAACGCAAAGAGCAAGAACGGTCAATACCAATGCAAACTTTTTCATGTTTTCCTCCAAACAATAGTGTGTTTCTTTCAAGAAAGCGCCTTCACGCTTTCGCCCTCTATCAGATGGCCCTTGACAGACACCGTCTCCGGAATGTATGTCTTCGGGTTCTCGATATTCTCAATCAGCTTTGTTGCAGCTATCCTTCCAATCTCCTCGGCATTCTGCTCAAATGTAGTGAGTTTTGGACGAAGTACCTTGGAAAGCAGGATTCCATCATATCCGGCGACGCTTATGTCTTTGGGAACGATAAAGCCGTGCTTTTCAATTTCATTCATCCCACCTATGTAAGAAAAATCATCAGGATAGATGATGCAGGTCGGTTTGTCAGTCAATGCAAGAAGTTCTCTTGTCGCTAGTCCGCTACTCTTCGGGTCATGGTAGACTGCTTGCTTGATGTAGTCTTGCAAAATTGGAATTTCATGCTTGCTGCATGTTTTTATGAAGCTTGCAAGTCTTTTCTGGGTAACAGTAGTATCTTCACCATGAATGAATGCAATTTTTTTATGACCTTTGCTTATGATATATTCAGTCAGTTCTTCCATTCCGCTTACATTGTCTGAGATGACAGCTGTCTTGCTATCGAAAACGTAATCCAGAACTACCAACGGGATCCCCGAATCAACAAGTTCCAGTACTTGCGGATTCTTGAAATCTACAGAGGCAATGATCACTCCATCGAAACGGCGGTACCGGGCGTGTCCTGTATAGCTCATCTGATTTCGTCCAATGCTGTTGCTGATGAAAGTGATATCGTAACCGCGAGATTCAGTCGCTACTTTGAGGCTGTCTAGGATTTCTGAGAAGTATTCATGCTTGAGCCCTGTTCCAGTCTTGTCCTCGAAAAGCACGCCGATGCTGTGTGATCGGTTGGTCTTCAAGGCTCTGGCACTTGCATTGGGAAAATATCCTAAATCCGAAGCGACCTTGCGAATTCGCCTGGAGGTTTCTTCGCCGACGTCACTCTGGCCATTGAGGGCCTTGCTTACAGTGGCAACCGAGACTTTGCAACTTTCCGAAATATCCTTGAGCGTTACCAAAATGTTCTCCAAAACTTAACTTAAACGTTTTCGTATTTTTTATTATACCTTACTTGCTGGTTCTGTCAAGAAGAAATTTCAACTTTTATTTCCTATGATATGCAACAAAACAAGAAAAAATGTTGAAAAACTCTTCGCTTAACATAAAGAATAAATTCTTCTTGCCAAAAACACAAATTTGTCACATACTTTTGAAGAGATTTACGAAAACGATTACGAATTAGAATCAAGGAGAGTCGCGATGAAATACGGTCATTTTGATGATGATAGAAGAGAATATATTATAGAGACACCACATACTCCTCTTCCTTGGATAAATTATCTTGGAACAGAAGATTTTTTCTCGATTATTTCAAATGTCGGAACAGGTTACAGCTTCTACAAAGATGCAAAACTTAGGCGTATTACCCGTTTCAGATACAATTCTCCTTCAGACCAGGGAGGTAGAAACTACTACCTCAAAGAGGGTTCTGACATCTGGTCTCCTTGTTTTCTACCATCAAAGACTGAGCTTGACAGTTACGTCTGCCATTGCGGACTGGGATATAATTTATACGAGAGTTCCAAAAACAAACTTTACTCTTCACTTCTCTGCTTTGTTCCTCTTCATGAAAATTGCGAGATAAACATGCTCGTTTTGAGAAACGACAGCGATTCTACAAAGACAGTCCAGCTCTTCGCGGAAGTAGAATGGTGCCTTTGGAATGCCGTCGATGACAGTACGAACTTTCAACGGAACTATAATATTGGAGAAGTGGAAATTGAGCAAAGTACTATCTACCACAAGACCGAATACCGTGAAAGACGTAATCATTATGCTTTTTACAGCGTTAACAGTCCTATAACAGGATTTGATTCGGATCGCGATAGCTTTCTGGGACCGAACAATGGTTATCAGTGTCCCGATGCAGTGCGAAAGGGATGTTGCTCATCAAGCATCGCTTCAGGCTGGGCACCAGTTGCTGCCACACAGATTGACCTCACGCTCAAGCCGGGCGAGACTCGAAGCTTTATCTATGTTTTGGGTTACATAGAGAACTCAGAAGATGAGAAGTTCTCCGCTTTGGGTGTCATCAACAAGCAAAAAGCTCACAGACTGATTTCGTGCTTCGATTCTTCAGACAAGGTAAATGAAGCCTTCAAGGCGCTTGAATCTTATTGGAATGACATATTAGGCCGCTTTCAGGTGCATTCGGCTTGCAAGAAGACAGACAGGATGCTCAACATTTGGAATCAATATCAGTGTTTGATTACATTTTGCATGTCCCGAAGTGCAAGCTTCTTTGAAAGCGGGATTGGCCGTGGAATGGGATTTAGGGATAGCTGTCAGGATCTTCTCGGATGCGTCCATCTGATTCCAGAGCTGACCCGTCAACGAATACTTGACATTGCGGCAATACAGAGTGAGGATGGTTCTACTTTCCACCAGTACCAGCCTCTGACAAAGACTGGCAATGCCGATGTAGGGTCGGGATTTAATGATGATCCGCTCTGGCTTGTGGCCTGCACCACTGCATATATAAAGGAAACTGGTGATTCTTCAATCCTGGACGAAGCGATCCAGTTCAGCAACACAGCGGAATCTGAGAAACCTCTGATGGAGCACCTGAGGCGGAGCATTGGCTTTACCATCAGCCACAAAGGCCCTGAGGGTCTGCCATTGATTGGGCGTGCCGACTGGAATGACTGTCTCAACCTTAACTGCTTCTCTACTGTTCCAGGAGAAAGCTTCCAGACTTGTTCCAACAAGGATACGGGAAGGGCAGAGAGCGTTTTCATCGCTGGAATGTTTGTAAAATACGGTCGTGAATACGCTGAGCTTTGCAGTCGATTCGGCAGCAAAGATGAATCGGATCGCATCCTGTTGGAAGTGGAGAAAATGGAACAGGCAGTCATTGCTAACGGCTGGGATGGAAAATGGTTTTTACGGGCCTATGATGCTTTTGGAGCAAAGGTCGGAAGTAGTCACAATGCAGAGGCAAAAATATTCATCGAGCCTCAGGGATTTTGCTCGATGGCAGGTATTGGAATGGACCTGGGACTTCCGAAGAAGGCTCTGGAGTCAGTAAAGGAGTATCTGCTATGCGACTATGGAGTTTGTCTTTTGTCGCCGTGTTACACCGAATACCATCCGGAGCTTGGGGAGATCTCTAGCTATCCGCCAGGATATAAGGAGAACGGTTCGATTTTTTGCCATAACAACAACTGGGTTGCACTAGCTTTCTCAGAGATGGGAGACGGTGATGATGCATTTGACATTTATCGCCGAACATGTCCTGCGTTCATTGAGGAGTCCAGTGATATTCATCGTAGTGAGCCTTATGTATACTGCCAAACCATCGCCGGTCCTGATGCAGCACGCTATGGCGAAGCAAAGAACAGCTGGCTCACTGGCACTGCCGCATGGGCGATGGTAACGATTTCTCAGGGTATCTTTGGAATCAGGCCTGATTTCGATGGTCTTCAAATCAAGCCATGCCTTCCCAAAGATATAGATTCATTCAAGGTAAGCCGGCTTTTCAGAGGAACAAGGTATGAAATTCAAGTCAAAAAAGCAACAAATGGAGAGAAACCTTGCATGACAGTAGATGGTTTTACCGTCGAAGGAAATCTGATTAAATGCAGGACTGGTCAGAAGCTCTGCAAGGTCAAAGCAATAATCTAGGTATCATATGTAGCTACAGAATAGAATGGCAGGCCTTCTGCGGGAAAGACCGCTAATGCAGCGATACGGTTTTGTTAATTTGGCAATCTGGTAAGGAGCTGAACATTCGCTTGCAAACACTCCTGTGCAATACACCAAGGATAATCATTGGGGTTTTCGGATGGCAAGGTGAGCGTGCCGTTCAAGTTCTTTTTCGGGTATGACCAGTAACCTGATGGAAATTTCGTCATCAATCCAGAGCAGGCCGAGACTATACGTGAAATCTACATATCCTTCATCAGGTGGATGTGAACGTATGCCATACTGCAGAAGACTTGCTCAAAGGACTTTCTTTCAAAGAAGCACATTGTGAACTGCGGTGAGGTGCCCATGCTATTGTGTGGAGGACGATCACGAGGGGATCGTATCGCATGTTTCAGGCACTGGATACTTCATCAATGGAAGCTGGAGGATGTCGCCGCCGAGGTGGAGATTGTTTCAAGCCTGGCCGTCAGAAGCATCACTGGACCTGTCCTGGAGACTGGCGCATCAGCATTTGACCGCTACACCAGGAAGCTCGAGAGACTGTTACAGCTTTTGACAAAAAGAAGCTGAAATCCTGAAACAAAGCTTTTGAGCCCTTCATGGACAGTTTCAATCTGCAGGAAGGGCCTTTCTGGATTGCTGGAACCATCATTTTTAAAATTGCCCAAAAGTGGCTCTAGGGGGGGCGCCCCGTAGAAGGGAAAATGCCGTTTTTGTGCTATCGGAGTTGTTCTGGTATGAGGAAATAAAAAAGGAGTTCTCTAAACCCCTATAGGGTAAGGAACTCCTTATTCTGTGATTTTGTATCAAGTCATATGCCAATGATGGGCGATGGCAGGATTGAACTGCCGACTTCCACGATGTCAACGTGACACTCTCCCGCTGAGTTAACCGCCCGTGCATGGAACAATCTACAACAAAGAGAGTTTCTTGTCTAGTACTAAAAAAGTCTTTTGTCCAGCTTGTTCCAAAATTGCAGGATTCTCAGGAATCAGGATACCACTCCCTTGCAGACGTTCACCAGGAAATCCTGCACATTTGTCACAATGCTTGTGGCACTGAGAGATCCACGATCCTTGAGCTTGTTCACGACGAACTCCGAGATGTCCACACAGTAGATGAACACTGGTCTGGCAACTCCGTTCACCACGCGGAAGCATGGCGTCATGTTTCCTGAAGCTATGGTATGAAGCTGTGTGGCCACGCAGATCACTGTCGTCGCATTGCGGAGAATATCGCGCATTTTGTTCTGACTTTCATAAACATTGGCTGTGACCTCTGGAAGAGGTCCGTCATCTCTGATCGAACCAGCAAGCACATATGGAACATCGTGCTTTGTGCAGCCATACATGATGCCATCCTGAATCCCGGTTTCCCTTAGGAATTCGGCAATGGAACCTGCACGGCGGACCTTGTTCAACACATCCAGATGATTGTAATGACCATTGGGCATTGACTTTTGAGAATAGATATCCTGCCCAAGAGCAGTGCGGAAGAATCCTGCTTCCAGATCATGGGTGGCCAGAGCATTGCCGGCAAGAAGCCCATGAACATATCCGTTCTCGATGAGCTTCTGCATGGCCGAACGTGAATCCTTGTCGAATGCCACTGCAGGACCCATGACCCAGACTATACGACCATTATCCTTCTCGTATTTGAGAAGCTCATAGAGTCTGTCATAGTCCCTTGAGTATGCAGTTTCCCGGCTTCTGCCCTGACGGAATGAGAACTTATCGTCATTGTCGTCATCCGATGCCGCAAAAGGATCGTCGTCAAGGTAAATCCCATCGTCACAATCCTCAGACCGGCCGAGGATCACTTCATCCCCGACTTTCAGGAGCCGGGGCTCCACTACATCCAGTCTGCCGTTATCCCTCCGGACTACGGTACAGTCCATGCGGCTGTCCTCTGCCAGAATCCATTCATCACCGAATTTGAAGAATTCGGGATACATGGAAGTACTGTGAAACTGTTCCGGTGCGACTCCATCCTTGACGACCTTCTCGGTATCTACCTGAGGGGCATCCTGGAACATCTTCTTGGTGAAATCGGGCTTTATGAAAGCCGGTAGGTAAAACGACATCTGAAACTCCTTTTTTTTCTATTTATGAAAATTCCTCAGCAATGCCACCAGCACTGCCTTGATGGTATGCATACGGTTCTCTGCCTCGTCGAATACCACCGACTGAGACGATTCGAACACCTCGTCAGTCACTTCCATCTCGGAAATTCCGAACTTGGTGCAGATTTCCTGACCGATTGTCGTATTTGTATCATGGAAAGAGGGCAGGCAATGCATGAAGATCGCAGTAGGCTTGGCATTATTCATCGCCTTGCTGTTGACCTGATACTTCTTCAGTTCCTCAATGCGATGTCCCCAGACTTCATCCGGCTCGCCCATCGATACCCATATGTCAGTGTAAAGCACATCGGCATTTTTGGTTCCTTCATTCACATCCTCGGTAAGAGTGATGGTGCAGCCATTCTCGGCAGCGATCTTCCTGCACTGCATGACAAGCTCTTCGGCAGGGAAAAGGTCCTTTGGCGCACAGGCGGTGAAGTTCAGACCCATCTTGGCACATCCCACCATAAGTGAATTGCCCATGTTGTTTCGGGCATCACCCATGTATGTGAAGTTCACGCCCTTCAGATGTCCGAGCTTCTCCTCAATGGTAAGAAGATCGGCAAGGATCTGAGTTGGATGGAACTGGTCGGTCAGCCCGTTGAACACAGGGACGCCGGAGAATCTGGCCAGATCGATGACCGTCTGTTGCTTGAAGCCGCGGTATTCGATGCCGTCGTACATCCTTCCCAGAACTCTGGCAGTGTCGGCTAGACTTTCCTTCTTTCCCATCTGTGAGGAATTAGAATCGAGGAAGGTCACACCCATTCCCAGATCCATTCCCGCCACTTCAAAAGCACAGCGTGTCCTGGTGGAGGTCTTCTCGAACAGAAGGACAAGATTCTTGCCTTCAAGATAGCGATGAGGCACTGAAGCCTTCTTGTCAGCCTTGAGCTCGTGAGAGACATCAAGGAAGTAACGGATTTCCTCAGGTGTGAAATCAAGAAGCTTGATCAGGCTTCTTCCTGAAAGATCCATCCTGCAAATTGCTGAATTTTCATTTATCTTCATAGTTTTTCTCCTTATTTTCTGTGAATCAGACTCTTTCCAACGGCATGCTCATGCAGCGTGGACCGCCACGACCGCGGGAAAGCTCCGAACTGGGAATCTCAATCGTCTTGATCCCATGATCATTGAGCACCTGGTTCGTGATCACGTTGCGGTCATACACCACGACTTCATTAGGACTGACACAGAGACAGTTGGAGCCATCGTTCCATTGCTCTCGCTCTGCGGCAATCGCATCATCACCACCAGTTGTGATCAAGGTGACCTTTTCTCCAATGGTGTTGGAAAGGACAGTTTCCAGGTCGTCCTCCATGTATGACACCTTAAGTGAATTCTTGTGACCCCTGGTGATCTTGTAGATTGAGAAGTAGTCGAGGATTCCCGGATGAACCAGGAAGCCGGCCTCGTTCACCTGAGTGAATACGGTGTCAAGATGCATGTAGGCACGCATGTCAGGAATATCCATCGCCAGAACCGTCTCAATCCCTGAAGTCGGATCAAAAAAGATGTTCTTTGTCAGAATCTCCACCGCTTCCGGTGTGGTGCGCTGTGACAGCCCGACTGCAAGTATCTTGTCGGAAATGTTCAGCACATCTCCGCCTTCAAGCATGAACGGGATGTCCGGAGTGTAGTACATGCGTACCTTGCCTTCGAATTCCGGATGATGGTTGAAGATGTATCTTCCATAGATCGTCTCTCTGGCACGGGTGACGCTGTACATCCTGTTCAGACTCACGCCATGACCGATGATTGCAAAGGCATCACGTGTGAAGTAAAGATTTGGAATAGGGTCAAGAACGAACCTCACCTTGGGCTGGATCAGGTCTGCCAGAGGGTTCATGCCGTTTCGCTGAAGCTCTGTGTCCACTACGCCTGACATAGTCTTGAGAACCAATTCCTTTGGATCCTTGATGGAAAGAAGAAGCTCCGACAACCCTGCGAAGTTGCTGATTGCCGATGCACCGCCTTCGTAGATGAAGTCCTCGATGAACTGCTTCTTCAGTTCATCGCTTTGAGCTATCGTCTCTGCCATGAGATCCTCAAGATAGATTGTCTGCACTCCGTGATCCTGAAGAGCCTTGGCAAAGGCGTCGTGTTCCTTCTGGGCTATGGGAAGAAACGGGATATCGTCGAAGAGAAGTCTTTCCAGATAGCTTGGAGTCAGATTCTCAAGCTCCTGGCCGGGCCGGTGAAGAATGACCTTCTTCAACGGAGAAATCTCGCTGGAAACATTTATGTTCAATACAGTCCTCCTAATGTAAACCAGCTTATTCTAGCCGAGTTGAGATGAATTCTCAACTATGTCAGACCGTCTTTGGATGTTATTCATTGAAATGGAAAAAAATGCAGTTTAAAGCATTTGAAATGCATAAAACAACACTTTTGGGAGGAGTTATGAACAGTGTATTCAGTCTCCATTCATATCATGGCCCACGGAGGTTTGACGCTCATCAAAAAATGTGAAAAAGTTGGGTTTTTACGGCTATCTGAACGATTTATTCTTCTTTCTTATGATGGAATAGATGATCATTGCCACGAAGGTGAAGAGGTAGGGAATTGCCAGAATGAAGTCCGCAGGAATGTTCCAGAACCCCTGAGCGAAGTTCGAAAACGAATCAGCCAATGCGAAGATGAAGGCCGCGGCCACGATTCCCAGAGGGCGGATGTTTCCAAGGAAGACAATGACCAGAGCGATCCATCCCTTGCCTGCTGAAGCATTGGGAACATATGAACCAAGGTTCAACATGATGGCGCTTCCGGCAATCGAACAGAGCGCTCCGCATATGATTAGTGAACAGAAGCGATAGAAGCTGACATTCATCCCCAGTGAAGTCACGGCTTCCGGATTTGTCCCGCAAGCCCTGAGATGAATTCCAAAAGGAGTTCTCCTGATCACAAGAATCGAAATCAAAGCAGCCAGAAGTGCGACAGGGAGAAACACAGTCTGCCCCATTGCTCTTTTCAACGGAGCAAGATTCTGGAATGTGACGACTCCTTCCGTGCCGTATATCCTGCCGGATATGACAAGGCACAGCCCGCTTGCGAGCAGGTTCGCAGCCAGACCAGCCATGAATGGGTTGGCCTTCATCTTCGCAGTCAGAAGAGCCAGCAGAAGTGAAAGCGACGATGTGACGACGATTCCAAGAATCACTCCAATGAGATTGGAACCAGTGGCACCTGCAAAAACCATCGTAGAGAACGCACCAGTCATCAACATTCCCTCAAGGGCGATGTTGGTCATTCCGGAAAGCTGGGTGAAGAGCCCACCGATCGCCGCAAGAAGAAGCGGAGCCATGATTGACAGGGCACTTGCTAGCACTTGCATTTCAACCCTCCTTGTCTTATATGCCTTTCTTCCTGGAATATGCTGCAGGAGGCGAGGAAGAATATCGAAGCCTGGACAATCGCCGCAATCTTGGAAGTGACGTCACTTCCCTGCATGGCGATTCTGGAGCCACTTTCGATCCATGCAAAGAGCAAGGCGGCAGGAATCACGGCACGCGGTTCAAAGCGGGCAATCAGTGCGACTGCAAAGCCGTTCCAGCCCAGACCTGACTGAAAATCTCTGAGACTGGCATGATAGGTACCGAAAACCGAGAGGGCACCGCCCAGCCCATAAAGAGCTCCCGAGAAGAACATGGGAAGCCATGTGTGAAGCTTGGTGTTCAGCCCGCAGTAAACCGCGAATCTGCTGGACATCCCAGTCATCCTCATTGCATAACCGCTTCTTGTTCCCCGAAGCCAGAATGAAATGCATGCAACCATAATCAATGCGATCACAATGGAAGTGGAAAGATTTGAAGGTGGCAGTATCCGAGCAAGCCACATCGATTCAGGAATCTTGCTGGTTGTCAGTAGATTGGATGTCGTGTCCATGAAAGGACCTGTTATCATGTAGTTGACAACCATGACCACTGCACTGGAAAGAAGGAATGAAGTGATCATCTCGCTGGTGTTCAGCCGCATTCTGCACCAGCCTGAGAATCCGCTGAGAATCCCTGATGCAAGCATGCCTGCGAGAATCGAGATAATGGCGCCTGCTGCGCCTCCTGCCTTGGAACTGAACAGAGCGGTGCCGCCCAAGGCCAGGGCAGTGAGCGTTGCAATGAATCCACCCAGGTATATCTGTCCCTCTCCTCCAAGATTGTAGCTCCCACCTTTCATTGCGATGCTTACTGCAAGCCCACCGAATATCATCACCGTGGTGTAGTTCAGCATGTTGCCGAAGTTGTAGACATTGCGCAATGGTCCGAAGAAGAACAATGACATCGTCTTCAACGGGGTGGAGGAAAGCAGCAGACAGAGGATGAGCACCAATGCCACTGCAATCAGCAGTATCCACAGATAGCCTGTGAGATTCCTGGCTTTCTGATTCATTGTATCTCCTCCTTTCCCAACATGAGTTCGCCGATTTCTTCCTTGGATCTGGTTCCATCGTTGAAAAACTGAGCCACCATGCGACCCTTGCTGAGAACAATGATTCTGTCAGAGACAGCCAGGATTTCATCAAGGTTGTATGAAATCACGATGACGCAGACACCTCTGTCCCTCAGCTCTCTTATCTGTGAGTGGACGAACTCACCGCTCGAGTAATCAAGTCCCCAGGTTGGCTGGCTGAACAGAATGAAATCATCTGCATTCATGATCTCCCTGGAAAGGATCATCTTCTGAATGTTGCCACCGCTGAGGGACGATACCAACGCCTTATCTCTGGCATCAATGGAAAACCTGCTGATTCTGTCATTGACGAATTCATCAATCTTCCTTCGGCTGAGAAAAGGACCGCATGACAGCTTGTTTATTCTCAATGGAATGAGATTGTCTCTGACTGTTGCCGATGGACAGCTTCCCATCGCCATCCGATTGGCTGGAACATATGAGAATCCCATTCTTCTGATCTTTCGGGTTCCCAGTCCTGTTATGTCATCGTCCAGATGCAATATCCGGCCTGATGAAGTCCTGATGAAGCCGCCTATTGCTCCTTCCAGGACACCGAGCCCATTTCCCGCCACTCCGCAGAATCCAAGGATTTCATGGCTGGAAGCCTGAAAGCTGATACCTGACAGAAGTGGTTTCTTCTGGGCATTCTTTCGGACTTCAACATTATCAAAAGTCAGGATCGCCTTTTTCAGGCCACTGAAATCTGCCTTGTGCGGGGTATCGACTATATTGGAGTCGAACATCATCATGGCGATGTCCTGCTGAGTGACTTCACCGGTCAATCTGATTCCTGAAATGCGGCCCTTTCGCAGCACCGCTACACGATCAGAAATATTCTTTATCTCATTCAGCTTATGCGTTATGAGGATTATCGTCCTGCCGCTTGATGCCAGGTCACGAAGTTTGGAAAACAGCCAGTTGACTTCCTTTTCCGTAAGAACCGAAGTCGGTTCATCAAGGATCAGAATCCTGCAGTTTCGATAAAGCAGGCGAAGAATCTCCACCTGCTGCATCTGTCCGACAGTGAGGTCCTCCACCATCTGGTCTGCCTTCAGCTCAAGACCGTATTCATCTATCTTGGACTGAACTGCCGCCATGTCGGCATTGCTTTGGGTGAACATTCCTAGTTTTCTTCTTTCCTGTCCCATTGTTACGTTCTGCGCAACTGTGAAACCATCGATGAGCATGAAATGCTGATGAACCATCCCAATGCCATATTCGGCTGCATCCAGAGGAGAGCGGAGGACTGTCTTGGTTCCATCGATGAAGATTGAACCGCTGTTTGGCTGTTCCATCCCATAGATTATCTTCATCAAGGTTGTCTTTCCAGCTCCGTTTTCACCGGCGATGCAAAGGATCTCTCCTTTTCTGATGTCTAGACTCACCCCCTCCAGGACTGATATCTGGCCATTGCAGTAATGCTTTGTGATTTCTTTGAGCTGAATTACATCCATAGTCTTTTGTTATCGGAAACTTCCTTTGCCATTATTGAATTGC
>JAAYFO010000111.1 GCA_012728215.1 Spirochaetales bacterium
GCCTTGATGAAGTTCGTAAAAAACGTGCGGGTGTCTGTCGTGAAGAAGCTCTTCTTTGGTACCCAGTCAAACGGCATGCTCATTATCTGCTTGGCATCCATGAAGCTCGCCACGAGCATGAACGCAATAGGAAGAAGACAGAATAGCAGAACGACCGCCAGCAAAATCCAGGAGATAATCTCTCCAATCGTTACTTTTCCAATATATCGATTCATAGCCATGCTGGTCCTCCTAGTATTCCACATCGTCCGTCTTGGAGACGGTGAACTGCAGATAAGTCAGAAGCAGCATGATGATGAACAATATGATTGACATTGCACTCGCCCTGCCGAGCCTTCCGTATCTGACACCTGTGAAGTAGATGTTCATGGTAATGACATCTATCGGTTGTCGGGCAGCTCCGTTTTGCGCAAACATGTACTGAGTCGAGAAGGTCTTCAGACATTGAAGCATAGCCATGATCGATACCAGCACTGCCGTAGGCTTCAGCAGAGGAAGAGTTATCCGCCAGAAAGTGTGCCAGCGAGAAGATCCGTCCACTGTGGCCGCCTCGTAGATTGTAGGAGGAATGGCAGCCAGACCTGTTATGAACAGAATCACGAAATACCCAATGTATTTCCAGAAATAGACAATCATCGTGCTTATCTGAAGCATCGTGTTGTCAACCAGCCATCCAAAATCCTTTCCTGTCGTATTGAGAAGCAAGTTGGACATCTGGTTTATAAGTCCTCTGGGATCAAACAGGATCATCCAGATTGTTGCAGCGACGACTGATGAGAGTACAGCCGGAGTATAATAGACCAGCTGAAGGAACTTCGCACCCTTTGGTGACCTGAGCTGCATCAGGAACACTGCAAGTATCAAGGCTATGACCACCATGGGAATGAAAGTCCCCAATGTGAATTCAATAGTTGCCCTCAGCGAGTTCCAGAAGGAGAAACCACCGTTCTCCTTTGTGAAGATGTAGATGTAGTTATCCAGTCCAATCCATTTTGAAGTCCTGCTTAGAGCCTGCTTGTTAGTGAAGCTCGTAATCAGAGCATTGAAGATTGGATAAAAGCTGAAAACTGCGAAGAAAACCAGACATGGAATGGTGAATAGCAATCCCCATCGAGCCTGTTTCCTTTCAATGCTGTAACTTCCTGATTTCTTATTCATACCGGACCCTTTCACCTTATCAGTTATTTTAGACAGGAGGGGCTTTTGAGGCCCCTCCAAAGTTTGTCAGTCAGATTCTCTTATTTCTGCTCGTCAAGGATTTCCTGAGCGGAAGCCTTCAACTGCAGATAAGCCTGCTTCGGATCCACACCCTGAAGCATGACTGCTTCAACGGCAGTCTTTATCATGCTCTGGATTTCAGTGGAGCTGGCACCGTAGTATACGATGTGACCCTTCTCCAGATCGGAAGTGAATACATCCGAATATGGCATGTTCTTGTATGTCTCACTGTTCATCAGAGCTGTGGTAGGCTGAATAATGCCGACGTTCTTCAGATATTCCTCTCCATGTGAGAGCATGTATCCGATCAATTCCCAAGCGGCCTTCTGCGTTGCCTTGTCAGCATCGGCATTGACCATGTAGAAATGTCCGTAATAGCAACCTGCTACATCCTTCACCGCATCCTTGAATCTTGGATAAGGAACGACCATCCATTCGCCACTGTTGTAGAACTTCGGGTTGTCGTTGAGAATTCTTGCTTCCTGGTACATACCAGTCGAGCACATTCCGATATCGTTGTTGTCCTTGTTGAAAAGCTTTCTTGCTGCAGTATAGGTCGGTGAACCAAGGTTCTCTCCGTTCGGTCCCCAGTTCTGCATGAAGGTGAGGAACTTCACCCAGGCTTCCTCTCCGACAATGGCTTCCTTGCCATCATCACTGATCAGCTGTCCGCCGAGCTGCTCCACCATTGGAACGTTGTTCACCAGATAGTAACCATATCTGAAGTCATATCCTCTTCTGACCAGGATGTCGCCCTCGCGGATGACAAGCTTCTTGGACACTTCAACCATATCTTCCCAGGTCTTCGGGTAATCCTTTTCAGGATCAAGTCCAGCATCTCTGAACACCTTCTTGTTGATGAAGATACTCCAGTTTGTCAGTTCAAGAGGAAGTCCATAGACATCGTCTTCTACAGTGACTGCATCCAGAACGCCAGAAAGATATGCATCCTTCACGGCCTGAGCATTCTTATATCCGACTGCTTCGTAGCTGATCGGAGCAACTCTTCCAGCGGCAATGAGAGGATACTCGTCTTCAATCGAAAGGTTGAACATCGTAGGTCCCTGTCCTGCTGCAAATGCAGTCTGAATCAGCTCGATGAGCTTCTCAGCACTCTGCCTGGTGACATTGACGGTCACGTTTGGATGAGTCTGCTTGAACTCCTCGATATATCTGTCCTCGAGCTTCATTCGGTTAGCATCCTCATGTGTCCAGAATTCAATCGTCACAGGCTGATCAGCTTTTTCCTGTGCGCCTTGTGCAAATACCGGAGCGATCATCATCAGCACCAGCAGAATCGCAATAGCTTTTTTCATAAAACACCTCCAAATAGTTTTTATGCATATCCATCATCCCACGGTATAGAAATTTCCGCTATTCAAACCTTTTGTCAATTCTGGTACTTTTTTGCTATCGGATACAACACCGGATCTTGTACTGAAAAGGCATGGATTCTTTGAAGAAGACCTTATCATACTTGCAGATACAAGCATGAATACCAAATCCGGAGCATGTTCTTGACAAGGTAAAGCCAATCTCGTTAAAAATCTACCAATTCTGGACAATAGGCGTTCCGAAGAATCCGGCAAGGAACCCAAGGATTGCCCCGCCAAGGACCTGGCTGAAAGAATGACCTAGCATCGTCTTCAGATTCTCTTCATTGAACTGACCTTCCTCAAAAAGCTTGGAAAGCTGCTTGCTCCAGTCGTTGATCACTTCAGCCTGTCTTCCTGCTTCACGCCTTACACCCATGGCATCATGGATGATTATCAGGGCAAACACCAGAGAGATTGCAAACGACACCGAACCAAGGCCATCTACCAGAGCTATGCTGGTAGTCAGAGCTATGACAAAGGCAGTATGGCTTGAGGGCATTCCACCTGTGCTTTTCATCATCCGCCAGTCAAATTGTTTTTGCCAGATCATTCCGATGAACGGTTTCAGAAATTGTGCAGCAAGCATTGCCACAAGGCCTGTTATCAAAGGAGCACTATGCAGAATGTCATTATTCATATCAGTAACATTAAAATAGATAGGACAACAATATCAATAGCATGAAACATCACATGGCAAAAAAACACATATCAAGGACTCCGTTCAAATCAATCAAGCTGCGTCTACAAGGTTGTAATCAGAAGGTAAAGATATTACAATGTATTCAACGGAGACAATTATATGGAATTCATGCTTGATACCGCAAATCTTGAGAACATTACACAAGGTCTGGAAATTTATCCGATCATCGGAGTCACGACCAACCCATCAATCCTGAAGAAGGAAGGGAAAGTGGATTTCTTCGAGCATCTTGCTCAGATCCGTTCAATCATCGGACCGGAGCGAAGTCTTCATGTTCAGGTAGTCAGCCAGGATGCCAAGCACATAATCATGGAAGCAGAGAAGATCCGCTATCGGCTGGGAGAGAACACATTCGTCAAGGTTCCAGTCACAGAGAACGGACTCAAGGCAATCAAGTTTCTTGCCACAGAGAACTTCCATATAACAGCCACTGCCGTCTACACCACCATTCAGGGAATGCTTGCCATGCTGGCCGGAGTACGCTACATCGCATGCTATTACAACCGGATGCTCAACTGTGACATAGATGCATCACGTGTCATTCACGAATTGTCCAGTCTTCTATGGGCAAGTCATGGAGACTGCCAGATCATGGCTGCCAGCTTCAAGAACATCAATGAGATCACTACAGCCTTCTCCAATGGAGCAAGCTGCTGCACAGTCCCATACGAGCTGCTTGAAACCGGGCTGTCCAACCCATCCATTGCAAACGCTGTCCATGACTTCGATACCGACTGGGTTGCAATACACGGTGACAGCAAGATATACGATCTCTGATCGTTGAATACTCAATCACTCTGCAGTTCTTCGATGCAGGAAACGCAGTGACCAGAGAATGCAGTAGCAGGCAACTGCCACTATCACTATGGTCGCTCCAGAAGGAATGTTGAATGCAAATGATATCCACAGCCCCAGAAAGCAGAATACCATTCCAAAGCACATCGAGATTATGATCCGTCCCTGAAGACTTCGTGAAAGCAATGCGGAACATGCCGACGGCACGCACAGCAATGCAATTACGAGGATGATTCCAGCCGCCCTGATCAGCACCACGCAGGTAAGCGCCACCAGGACAAGCAGTATGTAATCCATCAAACCTGTCCTGAACCCGGCAATCCCTGCGAACTCCTCGTCAAAAAGAAAGGTCTTCCAGTCGTCGAAGAACAGAACTACAGAAAGAACCACGATGCATGTAAGCACAACCATCATCAGGATATCAGAATGAGAGACTGCCAGGATATTTCCAAAAAGATAGCTTGTCATATCAGGTGGATACCCTTTCATCATCGAAGTGAATAGAATCCCCAGCCCCATTCCAAACGACCAGAACATAGCGATTATCACATCGCTCTTTTCCCTGCTTCGGTGCTTCACAAATCCTATTGCCAATGCAGCAAGCACCGAAAAGCCCATTGCACCGAGAAGTGGCTCGAAACCGCAAAGATAGCCAAGTCCCACGCCACCATAAGAGGTATGGGCAATTCCTCCGGAAAGCATCACCATCTTCCGTTCCACAATCATCACACCAATGAAGGCACAGACTATGCTTACCATCAGACAGCTCCAGACGGCATTCTGCATGAACTGATATTGTGCAATCGCTCTAAACATGATGATCTGATAGCACCCGATGGGGGACTCCATGTGCTATCAGGTCAACTGGGCACCCGTACATGGAATCCAAGGTATCTTCATCAAGCTCGACATCTCCATGGTAGAAGAGTCTGTCGTTCAGGCAGGCAAGATGCTTCACATGACTCGAGACAGCCATGGTGTCATGAGTGATGAGAAGGATAGTAAGCTTTCCTGCCAAAGTATCAAGCACGTTGAAAATATGCTCTCTGCTTTGAGGATCGACACTGGCTGTCGGTTCATCCAGCAGCAGGATCGAAGGCTCACATGCCAGAGCACGGGCAATGAGAAGCTTCTGGCATTCACCACCAGACAGTTGCCCAATCTGTCTTTTTTCCATACCTTTCAATCCCAATTGCTCTAAATAGGTCATCGCCTTATCTTTTTCACTCTTGGTGAATGAATGCAGAAAATGAGCAGGTCCATGTAAAAATGCACTCAAGATGACCTCCAATGCAGATATTGGAAACTCTCTTTCCATTGTGGAATACTGCGGCACATAGCTGATCCGCTCACCTGGGGCTATCCATATTGAGCCGCTTTGATACTTCACCAAACCCAGAATAGCCTTGAGCAAAGTTGATTTTCCACCCCCGTTGGGCCCGATTATTCCCAAAAAGTCACCACGTTCGACCTCAAGGCTCACATCGGTGAGAGCCGGTGTCTTTGTGGTGTATCGAACAGTAAGATGATCAACCTTCAATATCACGTCACTCATCTGTCAGCCTCCTTCAGGCAGTCAGCCATCTTCTGAAGGTTGTCGATATAATCATATGCCAACGGATCCATCTCAACAGCCATTCCGCCCAGTTCCTCTGCAAACACTTCTGCCTGTCTGCCGTCCATCTGTGCCTGATAGAATATAACCTTGGTGTCCGAAGCCTTTGCCTGATCGATCAGTTCTGCAAGATGTGCGGCAGTTGCCTCTTTGCCCTCTTCTTCCAGTGCCGACATCTTCAGGTCGAACTCATCAGCAAAATATCCAAATGCCGGATGAAAAACCATGAATGACCTGTTCTTCAGATCTGAAAGCTCTTTGGCAATGCCTTCTGATTTCTTCAATATGCTCTCAACATAAGAGTCGGCGTTGTTGATGAAGGCACAAGATTGCCTTGAGTCCATCTTCACTGCTTCATCAGCAATCGCTTTCACAATGCAGATCGCCCTTGAAGGAGATAGCCAGATATGAGGGTCGCGTTCGTCACCCAGTTTCAGTGGAGGATATTCCTGGTCCACCAGAAGCTCCAGCCTCACCACTTTTAAACCGGCTTCATTCCCGGCCGCTTTCTTGGTCAGTCCCTCAAGCATCGTCGCTTCTGCAGGAACACCAACAGTGAAAATCAGATCTGCATCCTCAAGCTGCTCACGCTGCATCGGAGTCATCTCATAGGTTTCAGCACTTGCCCCTGGTGGGATCAGGCACACTACATCAGCCGAATCTTTGAACACCGCATCGGCGAACGCCTTTACAGGCAAGATAGATACAGCCACCAATGGCTTTCTTTCTACATCCTCTTTTGATTTGGCGGCTCTGCTGCAACTTGTCAGGACTAAGGAGATCACTGCAAGAAGCATGACTGCACCTATGACCAAGCCTTTTCTTTTGCTGGACAATGAATCTGCTGAATAATTCTGATGTTTTTCCATTTTTGAATTTGCGACTCTTTCGCAAATTCAAAATAGCACCAGCAATGACCAATGTCAATCAGAAGTGCCATTTATTTGTCTTTTTTTTCCAACGAAGCCCGCTGCCGGCACTCAGAGCAGACACCGTAGATGATGGAGTTCCCAAAATTCATTGAGAAACCATGGTTCTCCTCTATATGATGCTCAAGCTTCTCCATGAAATCACAATCAAGATGGATGACCTTGCCGCAGAGCGAGCATTTGAGATGAAGATGCTCATGGCAATCAGGACCATCCAGCCTTGCAAGCTGAAAGCAGGAACCTTGCCCGTCACTAGTCGGAAAACGGAGCACGACTCCTTCGGCTGCCAATCTCTCAAGGTTCCGGTAGACAGTGGCTCGGTTGGCTTTATTTCCATTCTTTCGCAAAAAGGAAAGAATATCAGCAACTGTGACAGTAGATCCTTCATTCTCGCTCAGGCAGATGATGATCGCTTGCCTTTGGGAAGTCTGATATCCATCACTTCTCATCAGATATCCTCCAGCAGAACCATATCTTCGGGACGGAACAGGACATCCTTGCAGTTCTTGCCCAGAATCTGCTCAAGCTCACTGCTTCGATGCCCGGCCGCCACAGCAATATCGGTACTTGAATAATACACAACTGCCTTGGCAAAGGCAGTTCCTGAAGCATCCTTTATCTGAACGACATCGCCCTTGTCAAATGATCCTTCAACACGGGTGACACCTTTGGGAAGCAGCGATTTATGAGATACAAGTGCCTTCATCGCACCATCATCAACGAAAATCGCTCCCCTATGGGAATTGTTCAGTATCCAACGGCTGCGCTGCTTCAACTTTTCTTCAGCAGCAATGCAGCTCCCGACCTGCTCTCCATCCATGATCCGAATCAGAACATTCTCTTCATATCCACTGGCAATAATGCTGACACAGCCGGCAATCGAGGCAATCCTGGCGGCAAGGAGCTTGCTTCTCATTCCACCAGTCCCAAGACTGCTTCCAGCGTCTCCTGCAAAAGCCATGATTTCATCATCGACCTTGGCTATCTCAGGGATTAGCCTTGCTTCGGGATCCTTGCGTGGATCGGCAGTGTACAGCCCCGGGATATCAGAAAGGATCACAAGCAGATCAGCATCAATCTTGCTGGCCACCATGGCGGCCATTCGGTCATTGTCACCAAAAGAGGACCCTATCTCGGCAGTGCTCACTGCATCATTCTCATTGAACACAGGCACGACACCAAGCTCCAGCAGAGTACCGATGCTGTTCTTCAGATTCACATAAGTCCTTCGGTTGTTCATCTCCTCACGGGTAAGAAGCACCTGCGAACATACAATGCCATGCAAAGAGAAGCTTCTGCGGTAGCTGGACATGAGAATTGGCTGTCCGATTGCTGCACAAGCCTGTCTCATCGCTATCTGGACAACCTTGCCCTTGAGCCCAAGTTCCCTTCTTCCCATTCCTATTGCACCTGAGGTGACAAGCAGAACCTGAAGGCCTCGCTTCTTCAGCATGGCAATCTGCTGAACTATCTCATCAATCTTCTTCTCATCTATTCCAGACCGGCATGTAAGGAGATTGGTTCCAACCTTCACAACGACAGTGTGAACATTATCGAAGTTTCTATTCATCTTCCTCTTCTTCTCCATCAATACCATTGAGTATCTGTGATACACCTTCAGTTGACAGTTTTTGATGCTTGAACGGTCTGCACATCGATCCCATGTACGTCTGAACTATCTGTCCGCGTCCCTGAAGGATGTACTTGCTCGACATGAGTCCCTCAAGCCCGACCGGTCCACGTGCATGGATCTTGGAAGTGCTGATTCCGACTTCCGCACCAAGACCGAATCTGTAGCCATCGGCGAATCTGGTACTGCAGTTGGCAAACACATCTGCACTGTCCACCTTTGTCAGGAACTTTCTCATAGCCAGCTCATCCTCAGCGATGATGGCATCGGTGTGGTGAGAGGTGTGATGGGCAATGAAGTCAATCGCCTCGTCGATCGAATCCACCATCAATATGCTGATCTCCAATCCCAGATATTCTGTATCCCAGTCTGCTTCGGTAGCTCTTGCACACCTGATGATGGAGGAAACTCGCTCGTCTCCGACAATCAGAACATTGTTTTCAGAAAAAGCCTTTGCCATTATCGGCAAAAACTCCTTGGCGATATCCTTATGAACTATAAGATTCTCAATGCTGTTGCAGGCTGCAGGATAGTTGATCTTGGAATCCAATGCGCAAGCCACAGCCTTTCCGACAAATGCCGAACGATCAACATACATGGCGCACAATCCATCGGCATGGCCAAGAACTGGAATCCTGGTATTCTCCTTAACGTAGCTAATCAGCTCGTAAGACCCTCTGGGAATAATCAGATCCACCAGGCCATCAGCTTCAAGCATCCGCTTCACATCCTCGTGCGACTCAAGCAGTAGAAGCCAGTTTTCCCCTGCAAAGCTTCCCCTGCAGGACCTTTTTATCGACTCATATAGAACATGGTTAGTGCGATTGGCTTCCTTCCCACCCTTCAGAACCAGGCAGTTCCCGCTTTTGAGGCACAATGAGACAATCTGAAGGAAGGCATCAGGCCTTGCTTCAAACACCATTCCTATCACCCCGAGAGGCACGCTGATCTTCTCAAGGAGAAGGTTGTCATCCAGAAGCCTCCTGGCAAGGACCTTCCCTATAGGATCGTCCTGGGCAACCACATCCTCGATTGACTCAATCACAGAATCAAGCTTGGCCTCATCAAGCTTGAGCCGGCTCTTCACAGATTCAGATAGAGCCGAAGCATTTCGAAGATCCTCTGCGTTGGCTTCCAAGATCACATTGCGATCTTGCTGAAGTCCCTTGCATATCTGCAGAAGAAGATCGTTCCTCTGCTCCACGGAGGAAGATGAAAGTGCCGTGCACTGCATCTTGACCTTGGTTATCTGTTTCTTAATGCTTTCTGCCATTTCTTCTCTCCAAAAACTCATGAAGTCCTCATAAATATACAATAACTTTCATTTTTATTCATCACCTTCGGATGGTTCATCAGCCAAATCATTGCATTATGTCCCCGATAAGTCTTATAATGTAGGGCATGAAGAATGAATCGCGGAGGTTCGTATGATCAGAATTGGATTTATTGGTTGCGGAAACATGGGAGCGGCAATTGCATCTGCTCTTTCCACGAAGAAGGACTACGAAGTCAGCATCTATGAAAGTGTTGCACAAAAGCAGGAAGCCTTCCTTGAAAAGCATCCTACGGTGAAAGGTCAGGACTCACTTGAGTCGCTTTTCTCCGCAAGTGACATTCTAGTCATAACGGTAAAGCCACAGGTCCTTGGCAACCTCTACCCAGTTCTGGGGAAGCTCGGATCAGTCACCAAGAAATGGATCAGCATTGCGGCAGGAGTTCCTCTTTCGGTTCTTTGCAAGAAGCTCGGCACCGATCAGGTGGTACGATTCATGCCCAACATAGCGGCGAAGGTCAATGGCGCTGTGACGGCAATCGCAGTCCATCCACAGGCAGACAAGCAGCTGGAACAGGAAGCTCTTACGATAGCTCAGAGCTTCGGTACCGCATTCTTCCTTGAAGAGGACCTCTTCCCCGCATTCATTGGCATCTCAGGCTCTGCAATAGCCTTTGTCTTCCAATTCATCCATGCATTGGCCATGGGCGGATGCAAGGAAGGG
Source organism: Spirochaetales bacterium (assembly GCA_012728215.1). Lineage (GTDB taxonomy): Bacteria > Spirochaetota > Spirochaetia > Sphaerochaetales > Sphaerochaetaceae > JAAYFO01. The sequence goes on from JAAYFO010000111.1 coordinate 10,261, forward strand.
ATTCCATACCCGAAGTCAATTGAGATGATCACCGATACAATGCAGGGAGCAATCAAGCTTCAGCAGGAAACCAAGAAAAACGTAGTCGATCTTGAGACATTCGTCTGCTCAGCCGCAGGCACCACGATTGAAGGAGTCCAGGCCCTGTATGAGAACGGATTTGATGTCGCAGTCATGAAGGCTGTAGTGGCTTCCACCGAACGTGCCCGAGAGCTTGAGAATATTGCCTTGAGCATAGTCGCTTCCGAGAAGATCAGATAGACTTTTAAACTCACGCATGATTTCCCATCTGTGATTCCGTCTCCATCTCAAAGATGAGCTTGTCTATCGAAAAAGCGGACAGCTGACTTCTGACTATGTCCGGATCATAATTTCTATTGACAATAAGCTGAGCCTTTAGAGGAAGAAGCTTCATCTTATCGCTTGAAGGATCCACCGCACACTGAGCAAGAACCCTTGCATAATGGACATTCGATGAAATTGTTCCTCTGGACAAAGGGAATACAGAGCAAAGCAGCTCCTCCGAAATCGCAGTCCTCCTGGACTGAAGCATATCAAGCTTCATCTTGTTTCTCCTTGAAATCTTTCTCAAGAACTTTTCATTCACATTCAGTGATTGATCCACGAAAGCCCCATTCTCATGTCCAACCAGTATCTCTACCTCGATTTTTCTGAAGTATGAACGATTGAGTTTCTCAATCAAATCGTCCCGGGAATTCTTTCTGGCGATAATCTGATCATAGAAGCGGCATTGATAGTCTGCCAGCTCTCTTTCGCTCATTTGGAACAGATTGCAAATCAAAGTCCGTTTGTCAAAATCCAGAAGCGGAAGCATCGAAAGCAGATAAGTCACCATTCTTCTTCGCCATGCTGGAAGCTGATGGCATACCATTGCAATCCGAAGAAGTGGCTGCATCCGGTCAATAGGGTTATCTTCGCTGAGAACTGAATCGTCACTGCCGTAACATTCATCGGTAGCGATTGAATAGAGCAGGTCGCCTACCTCCATCTGCTTTTTCTTCTTCATCATGTCAGAAAAATAAGAACGCCTTCGAAACTTCATTATCTTGTACAGATATTGCTCGAAATCCGCACCTATGTAGACAAACTTACGCACGATCCGAGAAAGAGATGGCATTATATACAGTACAAACCCTGATGCTTCTTCACTCCTTATGCTGAGATAACGGCAGTTCTGATATACGAACAGCATGCAGCGCTTGATGATCGAACTGAATTTTTCAAGTCTTTCTTTATCTGAAGTGTACGAACCATCCGACAAGCCGATAACATCCAAAGTGAGATCGGTCATTGCTCCTCCATGAGGGTTCATAGGAATTTGCTGCGGGTGAGATTCACATTAGCATAGCTTTCCCACTGATTAAAGCAAAGTCCCCTTGTTACGGGTCATTAACGGCTTTGAATGACTATTAATTCCCAAACAAGGGCTTTGCTCAAACAGCAAAAAAACTTGAAGTCATTAATTGAAACAGCCGTTCATGGAATTCACGACAGCGTTCAGTGCAGTCTCCATATCCATCGCCACATCCGCTCCGGAGGCATGGACATGACCACCGCCATTGAACTTGCCTGGAAATTCCGAGGCTATTGCACCCACATCTATTCCACTTCTATGGGAAGACCTGAAGCTGAGATTTGTCCTGTTAGGCTCCAGATATCGAAGCATCACTACGGCCTGCACACCCTGGACCAGAAACATCCGGGCAAAGTAGTCATCAGTCGGAGCCGGGTTTCCCTCATATTCGGCAGCATCGCTTTCATATTCAAATGAAATGGCCAGACGTCCTTCGTGGAAGAATCTGCTCCGATCCATAAGCTTGGAAAGAAATCTGTTCACTGCCATGCTCTGCCGTGAAAAAATGTATTCGTATTCATAGCTCACGCAAAGCCCATAAGCATTGGTCAGCTCCGCAATGAGAAAGAAAGTCTCGTTCTGCTTGGAATCAATGAACCTGAACCCACCGGAATCGGTAATGAATCCACGGAGAATGTATTGTGCACATTCCTTTGAAATAGTGACTCCAAGCGCCTTTGACAGCTGATAGATTATCAAGGTCGTGGACACTGATTCAGGAATCCGATACACCGCATCACCGAAGTCCGGATCATGGCTGCTGTGATGGTCAAGAATCACCACTTTCAGCTTGGACAAGTCAGCAGCTCCAAAAGCGGTACCCACTCTCTGCGCATCACTGCAGTCAACAATCACCACAAGTGGATCACTAGCAAGAAAGTCTTCAGTGGGAGAAGAATAAAAAGAAGCTGCGCAAGGAAGAACTTCTGATCTGTTGAAAGGGCCCTCATTGACCATCATGGTCTTCTTTCCCATGGAACGAAGAATCAGATCCAGAGCCATGGAAGAATAGGCACAGTCAGCATCCGGCCTTTTATGGCTGGCGATCATCACATGGCTGGCATCTTTGATCAGATTCAACAGAGGTTGTCCAATGGAAGGATAAAGCATCTTCATCCCTCCATCTTTAATTCGTTTCCATCCTTGTCGAGAAGTCTCGGCGCCTTGCCTTCAAGAATGCAGTCACCCTCAATCACTACCTTGGCGACATCGGTTCTTGAAGGAATGTCGAACATGATGTCCATCATCACATTCTCCACTATGCTTCTGATTCCTCTTGCGCCAGTATCCTGGGCGAAGGCCGTTTGGGCAACAGCATCCACAGCTTCCGACTTGAACACAAGCTCGACACCATCTATGAGCATCGACTGCTCATATTGCTTGATGATTGAGTTCCTAGGTTCAATGATTATCCTCTTCAGGTCATCCTTTCCCAGGCTGTTGAGCCCTACGTGAACAGGAAGTCTTCCAATGAATTCAGGAATCAGTCCGAACTTGATCAGATCATCGGGAAGAAGATTCTTGTACAGAACCGAAAGATTTCTATCGGTCTTGTCCTCAATTACAGCCCCAAAACCCATGGAAGAAGAGGAAAGTCTCTTCTCAATAAGCTTGTCCAGACCAACGAACGCTCCACCGCAGATGAAGAGGATATCCTTGGTGTCTATCTTGATCATCTCCTGATTCGGATGCTTTCTTCCACCCTGAGGGGGAACATTTGCCACAGTCCCTTCGATGATCTTAAGAAGTGCCTGCTGCACTCCTTCACCAGATACATCACGTGTGATTGAGACATTCTCGCTCTTCTTGGCAATCTTGTCGATTTCATCGATGAAGACAATTCCATGCTCTGCCTTGGAGATATCATCATCTGCGGCCTGAATAAGCTTGAGAAGGATGTTCTCCACATCTTCACCGACATAACCGGCTTCGGTCAGAGTCGTTGCATCGGCAATGGCGAATGGAACCGACAGCTTCCTTGCAAGCGTTCTTGCAAGAAGCGTCTTTCCAGTGCCTGTAGGTCCCACCATCAGGATGTTGGACTTGTCTATCTCTATCTCACTGTCAGGATGTTCCTGAAGGTACTTCACCCTCTTGTAATGGTTGTACACAGCGACGGAAAGAACCTTCTTTGCTTCGGTCTGTCCAATAACATATTCATTGAGGTATTCAAACAGTTCCTTTGGTGTGGGAATATTCTGCAGAACCTCAACGGTACTGGCAGTGACAGGCTTACCGGCACCACGAAGGATCTTCTGGCACTGGTCCACACATTCGGAACAGATTGCGACTCCGTTTGCACCGGTCACCAGCACATTGGTAGTGCTCCCGCAAAAGGAGCAGGATTTAGGTCTTGCCATATCACTTCCTCTCCAAAACTCTGTCAATGACACCATATTCCAAGGCGGCGCTGGCGTCCATGAACAAATCTCTTTCCAGATCAGCTTCGACCTGTGACGCTGTCTTGTGGCAGGCCTTGGCCAAGTATGTGGCATAAAGAGTCTTGAGTCTGTTGATTTCTCTGGCATGGATTGCAATATCGGTCGTCTGACCTTCCACGCCTCCCAACGGCTGGTGAATCATCACACGAGAGGAAGGAAGTGCAAAACGTCTTCCCTCCTTCCCTCCAGCCAGAATCAAGGCAGCCATCGAAGCAGCCTGTCCGATGCAGATGGTGGAGACCGAACTGCGGATGTACTGCATGGTGTCATATATTGCAAGACCGGCGGTAACGCTTCCACCTGGTGAGTTTATGTACAGACTGATTTCCTTCTGAGGATTCTCCGCTTCCAGGAAAAGAAGCTGAGCCACCACCAAATCGGCAGTGTTATCATTTATCTCTCCGTCGAGGAACACAATCCTCTCTCGAAGAAGTCTGCTGTAAATATCGAATATTCTCTCGCCGTTTCCTGAATTCTCTATAACATTCGGAACCAGGTTAAGCATTCTTTCATTCATCAGTCACATCTCCATCATTGACAGAAGGCCCCGGTTTTCCGCCAGAGCCCTCTGATCATCAAAAATTATCTGGCCGCTTCAATTCAGTTCTCAGCTTTCGCTTCATCTTTCTTCGGCTCGGCCTTCTTTGCCGCTGTCTTCTTGGCAGCAGGCTTCCTGGCAGCAGGCTTCCTGGCTGGCTTGGCATCAGCGGCAGGTGTCTCTTCAGCAGCATCGGTTGAAGGCGTCTCTTCCTTCTTCTCGACCTTGACAAACTCGTTGTTCTTGATCAGGAACTGAATTGCCTTGTCCTTGCCAATCTGAGAACGAAGCTCACCCTTGACCATAGACTCATACGCTTCGCCATACATCTTGGTGTCAATCTTGTTCTCTTCAATGAACTTGTCCAGTTCGCTGTCATCAGCGACCTGAGTCTTCTCCACTTCAACCAGCTTGTCCAGAATCAATCCGGCTCTGATGTTCGAGAGATTCTCATCACTGAACTTGTCACCAATCATCGAAGTATAGCTTTCTCTGGTGATTCCCATCGAAGCAAGGTACTTCTCGCTGTCGGCATAGCTTCTCTGACCATTGCCAGTGAACTGCTGTACAAATCCGTACCACTTCTCTTCCAATGCATTGTCAACCATAAGTTCAGGGACATCAATCGAAGTGTTCTTGATGATTTCCTTGAGCAATGCATCGATCTTCACGTTCTCGACCTGCTTCTCGTAAGCATCGAAGGCCTTGTCGTGAATATCCTTCTTCAGGTCGTCAATGCTTGCGAACTTCTCATTGACATCCTGTGCAAAGTCGTCATCAAGCTCGGGCAGTGTTCTGACCTTGATCTTCTTGAGAACGATCTTCCAGGTCTTGTTCTGCTCAGGATATGCAGACTCCTTGGCGTATTCAACCTCGGCTGTCTTGACCTCGTCACGCTTCATGCCGATGATTTTTTTGTCCAGCTCATAAGGAGCAGCAGGAGTCTCGGCCAAGGTGCAGACGTAGTCATTCTTTCTTGTCTCTTCGATTTCAGAACCGTCAGCGGCAATCTCAATCAGATCCAAAGTGACGATGTCCCCAGCTTCCGCTGTGTCGCCCTTCTTCTCTTCGATCATTGCGTTTCTGGACCTTATGCCCTCAAGCTCGGTCTCCTCCACCTTCGGATCATAGTCTTCAGCACTGTATTCGACTTTCAGTCCCTTGTAGGTTCCAAGCTCGAACTGTGGGTAGACATCATACTTGATCTGGCAGACTACATCCTCGCCCTTCTTGATTGGGAAGATGTCCTTCTCGTTCATCAGATCAAGAGCTCTGCTGTCCAAAGGCTGGTATTCCTTTGCCACTGCTTCTTTCTCGTCTTCCGGAGTGAAGATTTCCTGGACTGCCTTGTCCAACATATCTGTGAATGTCTCACTGAGAATCGACTCTCCATACTTGCTTTCGATAAGGCTTACCGGAGCCTTGCCCTTTCTGAATCCATTGATGGTAAGCTGCTTGGCATATTTGCCCAATTCGGTCTTGAATGACTCGTCAACAGCAGCAGCTGAAAAAACGAGAGTCATCTTCACAGAGGATTTCTCAAGCTTCTCAAACTTCTTTGTGTATTTTTCCATTGCATTTCCTCGCTGAAATTTTACGTGCATTGCTAATATATCGAAATTAAGATGTTTTATCCACACCTAACACATATTTTTTCTGTAATTATTTCCCACAGAAGACAAAAAGCGTCATCAGTGCCACCCAAAAAAGCAGAAAGCCACTGCAAATGCACTCACCAGCACAAGCTGAGGCACGCAACGGGCAAAAGACGGCAAGGCATGAAATCTCGTCGGCCGTATCTGGGAACCGAACCCTCGCTGCTCCAACGCCATGGCAAAAAGAGGAATGGAACGCAGTGCAAACACCAGAGCGGATATCAAGCTTGGAACCGCCTCCTTGATTTTCCGATTTCTGGCAACATGATCCTGCCTGAGCGTATGGCTGTCGGAAATCTGAGCCATTGTATGTGACAGCGTCGGAAGAAACCTCAGAACCAGGCTGATGGTGAGTCCGGCACGATAGCTCAGCCCGAAAAAGCTCAGACCCAGCACAATGTCACTCTGCCGGGTGCAAAGGATCAGAAGGGAGAATCCGAATGTTAGAATCACGAACCTGCTTCCTATCAGGACGAGGTTCTCCATTCCTTCCAACGTAATGACGACGAAGTTGCCAATCTCCAGAAGCGGTGTTCCCTCCCTGTTTGAGACGGGGCTTAGCAGGACCATTATCAGCAAAACAGGCAGAACAGATGAAAATACCTTCCAGGTCCTTGTCAGACCGATCTCGATTGAGGAAAGCACAATGAGCGAAATGGATAGAATCACCATCGCTCCAAGAGACAGAGGAAGGAATACCATCACAATCAGTTCCAGAAGAATGATCATCTTCAGTCTGCTGTCCATCCGTGAAAGAAGACAGTCACGTCCCATGAAGGAATCAATGTTCATCGCAGGCCTCCATCACCTTGTCACAAATCCTGATGCGTCTCATTGCCCAGGAGGCAACAGTCTCGTCATGTGTGATAAGAAGGATTCCAGCACCCCTGCGTCTAAGAAGCGCAATCATTGCATGGCAGTCCTCATAGCTCATCGAACTCTCAAGCTCATCCAGGATGTAGAATGGCCGGTCAAGAAGGTAATAGACAGCCGCTTGAAGCCTCTTTCGCCTTGGATAGCTCAAAAGCGAAGCCACCTCATCCGGATCAAGCGAGAACAGTTCACATGCACTTTGCACTTCCGCCTCGCTGTGATGCGGATATTTAAGCTCATCCTTGACTTTAGGAAGAAAGATCTGAAAATCCGGATTCTGGAAAAGATACCCTACATTGACAAGTCTTTCACGTTTTTCAAGTGAGAAACTCCCCTTTTCGACATCATCCAATCCGCAGAGGGCCCGTGCAAAGCTGCTCTTTCCACTCCCGTTAGGACCGGTGAGTGCAACTATCTCCCCTCGTCTGAGTACAAATTCAGGCACATTGAGGCTGAAAGTCCCACCTGCCGCTGGTTCGTCATTCTCTTCTTCACCCTTGACAATCATCACATCGCTGCAGCTGATTGATACATCTGATCCCTGTTCGGGAAGAAAGGCAAAAAGAGAGCATCTTCCATATTCGAATATCTCATCTTCACTGCATTCACGCAGCTCTCCATTCTCCAGGATGAAGAATCTGTCGAACACCCCTCGATACACTTCCAAAGCCCTGGAGCAGAGCGCCATCACAGTCTTGTCGGTCTTACTTATCCACTTCGACAATCCACCCTTGAAGCTCTCGTCCAATTCGTCGAAAGTCTCATCAAGGAGATAAACCTCAGGGTCTATCCCTCTGGACACCGACAGCAGAAGACGTTTTTTCTCTCCGCCCGAAAGATTCAGCACTGACTGATTCCGCCTCGATGTCAATTCGAACTCCTGCAAAGCCAGAGTCACTTTTCTCTTCATCTCATCAGGCGAGATTCCCATCATCTCCATGGGAAAGGCGACTTCATCCTCAGGGGTGGACGACACAAGCTGGTCCTCGGAATTCTGTGACACATAGACGATGTCATTCACCAGATCCCAAGGCTGTTCACAAACCAGGTTTCTCCCGTTGATATGGATGTCACCATCAAGCTTTCCACCAAGATACTTCGGCACAGCACCAATGAGAAGACGGCAAAGGGTTGTCTTTCCCGAATCCGCATTACCGAGAATCAGAGCATGCTCACCCTTCTTGATTTTAAAAGACAGTCCAGTGAACACAGGTTCGCCATATGCTTCCTGCTCACTTTGATAATCACGGTAGCTGAATTGAAGATTCCTAACTTCTATTGCGTTCATCTCAGCCAGCGACATTCAGACCAGAGACCAGCACATCAGGAGATCCGATTCTCCTGAATCCTGAAGGGGTCGTCCATTTCAGTTCATCTGACATTCCCCTGACATTCTTCAGAAGGTCATAGAAATTTCCAGACATGGTGAAGGCCTTCACAGGATTGCCTTTCTTTCCATCCTTGATTTCGAATCCAGCACATTCTATCGAGAAATCACCGGTAGCGGCATTGGCTCCTGCATGAAGTCCCTTCATTTCCTGGACAAACACCGCATCCCCTTCAGTCTTTGAAAAGAGATCCTCCAGGCTGTCAGCACCTGGCTTGAGATACAAGCTGAAGAATGAGGTTTCGCTCGATCCCAGATAAGGTCCGGCATTTCCAGTCGTCTGCTTACCCGCCTCCTTTGCCGAAGAGAGACTGTATAGCAATGTCTTCAAGGTCCCGTTCTCGATTATATTCTTGCTGTACGCAGCCACGCCATCAGCGTCGAAATGAATCATCACGGGAGAACTTGGCTCAAACGGGTCGTCGACCAGAGTCACCATTGAAGAGGCGACGGCACTGCCTTCCTTACCTTTATAAAGGGACAGTCCCAGCAATGCGTTCTTTCCAAAGAATATCGAGAGAAACGCACCAAGCATCATCCGCATGCAGCTGCTCGAAAGCACCACATCGAATTTTTTTACTCCAACCCTTCCTGCATGAAGCTTGGCTATGGCTTCATCCACACAGGTTGTAAGCTTCATCTCCTCCAGAGGGCACACGTTCTGCTCATCACCGCAAGCGATATCATCTCCATCCTGCACAACAGAGCCCATCTCATACTGATCGTATCCATAGCTTCTGCTCAGGCAAAGCCCACGGCTGTTTGCAAGACAGATCGTCCCGGAAACTGAAGCTACGGCTGACTGAGATCCATTCTGAACCCGATCATCACTGGACATCATGGAAGTCTGAAGCTCCATGGTCCTCTGCACCAGTCTGCTCATGGACGGCTCACAGTATTTCACATCCTCCAGTTCGGCATATCGTTCAGAACCATCGAAAAGCAGGCACTCGCTCTTGCTTTCGATTGATGAGGCATTGTCCATCGCATCCATGACAAGGTTATCAAGGCTTTCGTCGTCATAGGTACTGCAGATTGCAGATCCACCCCTGCCATTGAGGATTGCAGTGAAGCTGAGCACCGAAGCGACCGAAGTCCCGGTGTCTGTGAGCTCGTTGCCTGCCGCAGTGGCAGTCAGACTGCTCCCATAGCTGTATGCCATCTTGTAATCCGCCAGTCCCTTGGCCTTGCATATCTGATCCAACTTCTGTCTGATTGAATTGAAATCCATTTTTCTACCTCCCGCCTACAGTGATCTTTTTTACTCTTATGAGAGGCTGTCCGACATTCACAGGAACCGAACCGGATAACGATCCGCACATTCCCTGCCCCATGTCCACTTTGGTTCCCACCATGTCCATGTCCTTGATCACCTGAGATCCCTTTCCAATGAGAGTGGCACCTCTCACGGGCTCACATATCTTGCCGTTGCGTATCATGTAGCCTTCACATACCGCGAAGTTGAAGGCACCGGTTATTGGATTCACACTTCCTCCGCCCATTTTCTTGCAATAAATCCCGTTTTCAATCGATCCGATTATATCTTCATCGCTGTCATTGCCCGGAGCAATGTACGTATTGGTCATTCTCGAAGTCGGTGCAAACTGAAAATTCTGACGTCTTGCATTGCCAGTTGGTCTGAGCCCTTCCATTCTTCTGGCATTGAAGGTATCGATCATGTAGCTTTTCAGAACTCCATTCTCAATCAGGATGTTTTTTTGTCCCGGACGGCCTTCGTCGTCAATGTTCACCGAACCCCATGCACCCGGTATCGTACCATCATCGATGGCTGTGACCTTTGGATTTGCCACTAGCTGTCCAAGCTTGCTGCAGAATTCGGAATTGCCGTATGCCACCTGAGTCGCTTCAAGGCTGTGGCCTGTCGATTCATGGAAGATCACTCCTCCAAACCCATTCTCGATTGCGACAGGGAAGGTCCCGCCCTTGCAGTAGACGGCCTTGAGGTTGACCATTGCAATCCTGGAGGCTTCCCTTCCGCACCAGGCAGGATCGATCCCGGACTGGAACATCTCCAGTCCGGCCTGTCTGCCAGGTCCGCAGAAACCAGCCTGATTCTCTGTTCCAGAAGAGGCTATGCTCGACACAGTCAATCTGGTATATATCTGTCTGTCTCCTGTGTACAGGCCATCGCTGTTGGCCACAACGAAGCTTCTGTCGATATCTTTTAGCGCAACTGAAACCTGAGAAATTGCAGAATCATAGCTTCTTGCGCCATCGTTTGCCATTCTTAGTATCTCAATCTTATCCTTGTTTGGAACTGATGAGGGAACGATTCTCACAGGGCTGATGTTAAAAGGAATCGATTCTACGAACCGCAGCCCTCCTTTACAGAATGCCGGGGTGCTCACGGTCTGAGACAGTGCTCCCGCCACCTTCCCTGCCAGAGACAGGACTCCATCACGGCTGAGGTCTCCGGTCGAGCCATAGACGGTTTCCAGACCTTTGTAAAGTCTAAGTCCCATCCCGCTGGAATCCGATCCCTGTGCCATATGAACCCGGTCTTCCAAAATCTGAATGTTCTTGGAAAGAGTCCTTTCCAAAAAAACTTCGGCGAAATCAGCACCGGTCGACATAGCGGCCAAAAGGACTTCTGAAATCAATTTTCTGCTCAGCATCACATTCCTCCAAAGTGCCATGGGAAAAGAAAAACCCCCAACGGAAATCCGAAGGAGGTTTCTAGTCGGGCAGAGTGGATTTGAACCACCGACCCCTTGGTCCCGAACCAAGTGCGCTAGCCCCTGCGCTACTACCCGAGGCACTGTATGACTATACTTACAATCGAGGTAAAAAGTCAACAACTCAAAAATTCATACCACATCGATTCCTGTCACCTTTCTATATTCCTTCCTACTAATAGGAAATGAAGAATAGCATTTCGATTGACATATTCATGTAACTAATGGTATTTTAATCCTTGTGTCGAACACATTTTTTCAGTTCTTTCTCAAGGTTCTGAATAGATTTGAATAACAGAGGTTAGAAATGTCAGAAAACAAATCCGATGAACAGGGCAAAATTCAGTCAGAAGACAAGAAGCTTGCACTCAAGGCAGACCAAAAGCAGGCAGGCAAGACGCCCAAGACGGACAAAAACGGAAACAAGAAGGAACCAATAAGCGCCAGCAAGATCTTCGCAACGATAATCATTGTTCTGATCACAATCGCACTGGTTGGCACCAGCATAATCTATCTCATTCAGGCAAACGTCAACAAGGCCAACGAACTCAGGTTCGGATCATATGATGGTGAGAAGATTCTCTATGAAGCCAACAGCATCATGTACAACCAGTACGCAAGCATAGTCCAGCAGTATCCTGATCAGGCAAGCTCCTCGGACCTCTCCACACAGTATCAGCTTTGGAACCAGGCCTATCAGAACGCCGTCATCCTCACTGCTGTCAACAAGATTGCCAAGCAGTCAGATGTCCGTGCTCCTCAGGAGCTCGTCGACAAGGCGATTCTTGAATCAGGCTACTACAATGACGAGAACGGGAACTTCTCCGAAGCAAAGTACAACGAAGCCAGCAACAACGTGAAGGCAAGCCTCAACCTTGCATACAAGAGCCAGGTGCCGTTCTCCATCATCACTGCAGACGAATCATCCGTCGCCACCCCAAAGGCAGAGCAGGAATTCGTGGCTTCGATGGCAAGCAACACCCGTTCGTTCGAATACATCGCAATTGATTACAACGCCATTGCTGACACAGTAGCTGAATCCTATCTTGCTCAGGATCCGACAAAGTTCAAGAGCATCACAGTATCAGACATCACAACCACCACTGAAGAGGATATCGACAACGCCTATCAGGCACTTCAGAACGGTGATGCATGGAATGATGTTGTCGCCAAGTACTCAAAGGACTCCTATGCATCAAATAACGGTTCTGTCGGCAAGCTGTATCTTTACTCACTTCAGGCTATCTGCTCCGAAGCTCAGCTGGAGGAACTCTTCTCCACCGAAACAGGCAGCTACACCACTGTGATGGAGACATCAGGTGCATATAGAATCTTCAGAGTCGATGCCGCATCACAGGATCCTGACTTCAAGGATGCCGAGACAGTGGCTCACATAAAGAACTACATGATTCAGAATGAAACAGAACTCACTTCTCCATTGCTGGAAGAAATGGCGGCAAAGGTCGCAGCGGAGGCACAGGAAGACTTCGATGAAGCAGCCCTGTCCAATGGGCTTCAGGCAGTATCAGTAGGCTCCACACCTGGCAATATCGGCAGCAGCAGATACATGGGAAGCTTCAGCTACACTGATGCCTATGGCCTGCTTGCTACAGCAGCAGCCGACAAGACAGTGATGACCTCTCTCTATACTGACCCAGTGGGAACTGTCACCGATCAGATAAAGGCAGGAAACAACTACATCGTGGTGAAGATCGTCAATGACACCAAGGATCTCACACAGGGTCAGACAGTGAATCTCTTCTATTCATATTATGGTTCGACAATGGCTCAGAACGATTTTTTCAGCAACATTCTTTCCAGCGACAAGCACGAGAACAACTTCTTCGCCGAGTTCCTGAAGATATTCGGCGGCAATTCTTCCACTTCAGACACATCGTCCAATTAACGATGAGCCTGACAGCAAAAGCCGCTGCGTAACGTCAGCGGCTTTTTTATTCATCAGAATCCTTGAAATGTTAAAATCTCAGCAGAAATTCATATTTCTCCATCTATATGGTAAAACGATGGAGGAACAAGGCATGAAAAAAAGGAAATCAGACTACAGCAGGACACCAGCCCATGAGGTGTTCAAGAGATGGTGTCTTGGAAGCAGCATAAACACGCTTGCATTGCAGTTCGGGTTATCGACGTCAAAAATAAGAGCTGTGATAAGAGTCTACAAGGCAACTGGTGATTTGACACCTGACGCAAGCTACCAGCGATTGAACACCTGTTCTGCAAAGCCCGGGAAATGATCAAGATGGATTATCTTCCCATCATCCAGGACAGCATTGCCTGTGAAATAGCCGAACACCTGATTCTGCACACTCTTTATAATCAGGAAGTCCGTATTTGAGACTCTGTCCACCGCAGGTTCGAACTTCATGGTGAATCGTCCATCAATACTGGTCATGTTCCAATTGTCCATGAAGCCTTCCTTTGGAATTCCAAAGTCCACTTCCTCTAGCTTATGGACAGTTCCATCATAGAAAAGGACATTTTCGGAGGCAGGTGTCCTGTCGCTGAAACCATATCCGATGTTGAAACCGAACGGTACGCCATCGACCAGCCCGCTTGCACTGCCCCAGTACCATTGATTCTGATATGTCCATCTGCCACGGCCCCAGTCCAGCACTCCCCAGACATCGTCCTTTTCCAGCTTTCTCTCGGTTTCTCCCATCCGTACATAGCCTTCAGCCCTCATGCAGTTGACCTTTTCGTTCAGATAGAATGCCTTTCGGTTCTTCTCCCAGCTGGTGGCGATGTTCATGCTTTCCATCGTAGGAGTCTGATGCAATGTCACATTGCCATCCAAGCCGACGCTCCCGTCAGGAAGAACCAGCGAAGGAGCACCGAACACAAGCTGTCTCTTCTGCCCCTTCTTGATGAATGCCAGCCGAAGCTTGTCATCAGCAATCGTCACCTGATTGTCCTCGGTGCTTGAAGGGGCAAAACCAGTTCTATGAAAGGTGAAGAACTTCATCGAATCAACCTGTGAGAACTTTCCTCTCTTGTAATCAATGAAGGCAATTGCGAACAATGCACCATAGCCGAGGTCGCTTATCGTCAAGGCGACGGTCCATCCGCCCTTGGTGGAGGTGAAGGCATAGTAATCCCATTCCTTGATTCTCATCTTCCCTGCCTTGATACGGTCCCGTTGGTATGTCCATACCGGTCTTCTTGCCCAGCCTTCCTCTCTGATTCTTCCATTGCGATCAAGCAAATCCTGTCTCATCGTCACTTCATGCTGCATATCATGCCTTCCTTTGTCTGAATATTATACCCTCCATCAGTTTCCTACAACATCGTTGTTCGAAAACTTCGTTTCATAGTGATTCATCATTCACAAAAAAATCAAATGATCATTTCTTCTCTCCAGTATGGATTAACTTTAGAAAAGCTGTTATGCTAACTTCCGATTTTATGGAGATTTACAGTGATTGAAGAATTCAGACAGCTAGGACTGTCAGAGGAGACCATTGAGGCGCTTGAAGCAAAGGGCTTTGAAACGCCGACAGAGATTCAGAAGCAGTGCATACCGCTTCTTCTGAAAGAAAACATGGATGTGATCGGGCAGGCACAGACAGGAACAGGGAAGACAGCCGCATTCGGCCTTCCGATAATTGAAATGCTCGACAAGACCTGCAAGGATGTGCAGGCAATCATCCTCACCCCTACCAGGGAACTCTGCGTGCAGGAATGTGACGAACTGAACTCGCTTGCAGGAAACAGGAACATCGAAGTTGCACCCATTTACGGAGGAGCCTCGATGGAGGCCCAGCTTCGACAGCTGAGGCGAGGCGTTGACATAGTGGTCGGAACCCCGGGAAGAATACTTGACCATCTTCAGAGAGGAACTCTCGACATAAGCCACATCAAGTGCTTCGTTCTGGATGAAGCTGATGAAATGCTTGACATGGGATTCATCGAAGACATCGAGACTATCTTGGAACGGGCTCCTTCGGAAAAGAGAATGCTTTGCTTCTCAGCCACAATGCCTGAGCCAATTCTCAAGCTGGCGACAAGGTTCATGCCATCATACAAGCTGGTGAGAACTCAGACCGAGGACATGACAAGTTCGCTGACTCAGCAGCTTTACTACGAAACCAGGGAATGCGACAAGCTCGAAGTCCTGATGAGAATCATTGAAATTACCGAGAACTTCTACGGACTGGTGTTCTGCAGGACCAAGGTTCAGTGCGATGAGGTCGGAGCCAGACTCATGGACCGTGGATACAATGCAGAGGTGCTTCATGGAGACCTGTCTCAGAAGCAGCGTGAGCTTATCATCCGAAAGATGAGGGACCACCACATCAGCATTCTGGTCGCAACGGATGTCGCAGCCCGTGGAATAGACCTTCCTGACCTCACTCATGTGATTAACTACTCCCTTCCACAGGATCCTGAGACATACATCCATCGTGTGGGAAGGACAGGGCGTGCCGGTCAGAAAGGAGAGGCCATCACATTTGTGAACACTTCTGAGTTCAGAAAGTTCGCATTCATCAAGCGTATTGCAAAAAGCGAGATAACCAAATCTCCGGTGCCGTCGATTGATCAGATTGAAAAAGCCAAGATGGCCAGAATCGAGGCCACTCTGGACGAGGCCTTTTCCAAGATACCGTCAGCCGGCAGCTCAGATGAAGAAGGCAATGCCAAAAAGGCTGTGGTCCTTTCACATTCCAGATTCGATGACATGGCTTTCAGAATCGCCACAGAGCATGATCCTGTAATGGCGATCTCGGCATTGCTTCAGCTCTCTTACAGACATGAACTGGACACCTCCAAGTTCAAGCCGATTGCTGACCTTTTCCAGGGAAAGCAGCCCAGAACCAGGAACAGTGAGGATTCTGCTCAGTATGCAGGACTTGATGATCAGGGTTATACACGACTCTTCATTGCAAGAGGTGACAAGGACGGAATCTCAAAGCAGGACCTTGTCGAGTTCCTTCTTTCCAAGACCGGAGCCGCCAACGATCAGATAAGGCAGGTAGAGGTTCATGACGAGTTCTCTTTCGTCACGGCACCTGCACCAATTGCAGAATTGATTCTCAAGCATCTTGGCGGAAGCACCCCCAACGGCAAGCCAATCGTGACTCGTGCCAGAGAGCTTAGCCCGGCAAGGGAAAGATCAAGGGCAAGGGAACGATCCGCTTCCAGAGACGATGGAAGGCAGGAACGTCCAAGAAACTCCAGGAAGCGCAGATCCAACGCTGAACATGCTTCGGAGCATGTTTCAAGACATGAACGGGAAGGAAGCTCCAAAAGAGGAATCAGTCAGGATGAAATAGACTTCCTGAGATACAGCTCAACGGATGACCATCACAGGAGAAAAATCAAGAAAGGCAGGACGTCACACCGTCATTAATGAGGCAAAATGCAGCAGCCCCGGATGAACTTATCAGCTGGGGCTGCTTTTTATCATCGGGTTTTTCAAGAACTCACTTTTAGGTATTTGGATTTGTTTTTTTTGACGGCTGTCGTGAATATATACACCACAGACAATCATCGATCCGATGATGATCAATACACTTGAAAATGGCCAGATGTAGTTCAAGCCAAGATTTTGGCTGACAAATCCTGCAATCATCGGGCCGAATGCCGAACCGCTGAACATAATGACCGGCAGCACTGACTGAAAACGGGCTCTATGGGTTATCGGTGTGTTGTTTGCAATATAAGGCCGGGAATTGGTCGTCTGAATCACCTCTCCAAGAGTAAAGGCTATGGCAACGATGAAGAACATCCAAGGGGCATTGAGAAGACCTATGAATGAGAATCCGATCACAAAGAACATTCCAGAGAGCATGACATTCTTCAATGGATTTCCATGATGAAGAAGTGCCACAAGCGGGGCAGTCGAAATCGTGCAGATCAGACCATTAAGTGAATTCACAGTGCCGTACAAAGTCGATCCCATCTCTCCGAACCGTCGTACAAGTGTCAGTGGGAGACCAAACAGAACCTGGCTATATGCTGTGGAGAAGAACATGATTCCCAAGGCGAACATGAGAAGGCTCTTTCTAGTTGAGAGAGCCTTCCACAATCCACCTTTCTCTGCCTTGTCAGAATCATTGGACTCCATGCTTCGTTCAATTCTGGCATTGTCCGGCTTGGATTCGGGAATGAAAACCATCAGAATGATCAACGATATGCTGCTTGCGATTCCGGTTCCCCAGAATATCCACCTGATAGCCTTGAAGAACAGCACCCCGGCAATCAGTGGCCCGACAATGAATCCCAGGTTTCCAGCCAGATACATCAGGCTGAAGGAAGCCTGCCGGTTCTCCAATGTGGTGATGTCCTGAGCGATTGCATCACGTGCAGGGTCGCAGATTCCATCGAACACCTCCATCAGAAGAAGAATCCAGAGCATGACCTGCCGACCTTCCAGAATTCCGCAGGCGATAAGCACTGCCGTTATCCCAAGCTGGGACAAGAAGACGGTCTTCTTCCGGTCAAACTTGTCGGCAATCCTTCCCCCAATGAGAGCACCGGGCACATAACATGTGGCAAGAAGCATTATGAACAGACCCGCACGACCATCAAAGAGCCCGAGACGCACAGTCAGATAAAGCGTAAGAAACGGATGGACAAAAGCTCCAAGACCATTGATGAAATTGCAGATAAAAAGCATCCAGACAGCTCTAGGCAATCCCTTGTAAAGAGAAAACGAATCCAATAATCTTGAAAACAACTTATTTGAAGACATCAATGATCCCTCTGCGACTCCTGCAGATTCCAACGCGACCTACGAAAATACCTTTTGCCTATTGAAAGACGAATTTTTCCAGCGCTTCCGCCAGCCCGCATTCCATGCTGGAAGACACCACAGCTGTTGAAGCAGCCTTGACCTCGTTAGGAGCATCTTCCATTGCAGCTGAAAAGCCGGACACCTTGAACATCTCGACATCATTGTAATAGTCGCCGACGCTCAGAACCTCACTCTGCCTTATACCCAGAAGCCCACAAAGGAAAGCGATTCCTGTGCCCTTGCTGACGCCAACCGGGTTGATCTCCATGCAGGAAGACAAAGAATAGGATACTGTTATGTCATTGGCAAAAGCCTTCAGATAATCCACAAAGCGATTCAGCTTCGCAGGATCTTCGCTAAGCACAACCAGCTTATGCGGATCATGCTCCTTGAAGTATTCCATGGGAATGTAATGCTGCCCTTCAACCATCAAGGCCTTGCGTTCAGTCTCATACCAGAAATCATGTGAAGTTGAAAACCATTCCCGCTTGCAGAATGAATGGGTGAAAAGTCCCATCTCATCAGCAGTCTCGACAATCTTCAATGCTATCTCACGATCAATCACATGGCTATCAACGATATTTGTCCCTTCAAAGATCAGAGAGCCACCAAGTGTGCACACACACCCGTCAGCAGGCAATCCAAGAATGTCGCCATAGTATTTCATGGAATCATAGCTTCGTCCTGAATTCAAGACGAAATAGATCCCCATGTCCAAAGCCTTTCTGACTGCATCTATGTTCCTCTGCGGAACCTGACCCTTTGATGCATCCAGCAACGTATGGTCGATATCGCTGCAGATCAGTTTGATTTTGTTATTAGCCATGCATGTATCTCATCACAAATTGACTGGCTAGTCAACAATATCGCCACGGTATACCTTCACAACGGCAACGTCTGCCGCTGTTTTCCAGCTTGAAGGCTTCCAGCCGGCAATCTTTCTCTGAAGCGCGAACTGTTCGCCAAGCTGCCCGACATAGACAAGAAGAAGAGCCAGCATACCTTTTCCAGCAAGGTCAAGGCAAAGCATGATCAGGCGGCTCAACCCCATGGTGCAGGCAAGTCCAAGTCCGATTGAAAGGCCATGCTCCAAGGCTCCAAGCGTCACATCAAACTGCCCTATGGAGAACAGCACCCTGCCGTAAGGACTGAACAAAGACAGCAGAGAGACCGAGACAATCAGCACAATCGTCCTGACCGGATGAACCTTGCAACGGACTGCCAAAAGCACAGCCATCGTGAATGCAAGCACCCCACCCTTGTACCACAGGCTGTCAATCATGAAGATGCTGACCATCATCAATCCCATCAGGACAGCTGCGGCCTTCTTCAGCAGGCTCGATGATCTCCGCTTATCATTGACCACTGAGCCTTGCACAGCAACCTGAGGCTGGGCAGAACAAAAAAGAGATGGGAATTCCGAGTTTGATACGAATGCATTGGAGGCCAGACCCAGCAGAACAGATGTCACTAGCCCCAGTCCGGCGACAGGAAAGAAGAGCAGCATTGCCTGTCTGCCTAGAAACAATGTCGCGACAAGGCATTGTGCGGTGTTGCTCGCCAGAGCTCCCGCCACACTCACTCCAAGAAGAGACAGAGAGAATAACCCTTTTCTGTTGAGAAGAAGAGAAAGCCCATACATCACCAGGCCGCTGGACACGGCAGCGGCAAGCGACAGGACGAAAACGTAAGAAAACAGAGTCCCGCTCACCACAGCCTGGGATATCAGCTTGAGACCTAGCAGGCATAGGAATCCCGAGAAATCCATGCCCATGGACAATGCCACCAGAAGAGGAAGGTTTGAAAGACCAAGACGGAAGAACGGAACAAACCTGGGAATCGAGAGCTCCACCATGGAGAAGAACATGCATGCGGCACCAAGGAAGGCAAGCTGTGATGAAGAGGGATGAATTCTAGAACACAATTTCATCAACCTCCTGATCAGAAGCATCGACTGAAGACGAAAGACTCACCATCACTCCGTTGGGCAGGCAGGCAATGAAATCACTCGCATTGGAGACAGCCCCATGAAGACATGTCTGATTGTTACATGGCGAGCTGATGAATCTGATCTTTCCATCCTGTATGCTGAGCACACTCTTTCCAATCGTTCCATCTACCGTAACTGTCCTATCCTCATTCAGTGGATAGACCAGGTTTTCAGAAGGAGTGCTGATGTGAACCATGTCGTTCTTTCCACCATGCAGTCCATCGCCGAGTATGCCAAGACTTATCACAATGAATATTGCGACTGCCAGAACAATCAGAATTATATCTCCATTGCGTATTCCATTTCTTGACATGAAGCCATTGTAACACCTAAGCACAGAGAAATGAAATATGTATTTGTATGAAGTTTACAAGCTGCTTCATGTACACACTGGACTGAAATGCCGTAGAAAGTTACATTCTAAAGCATGAAGCAGATATATATAGTTGAAGACCATAAAGCCATTTCTGACGGAGTATCTCAGTATCTTCAGATTGCCGGATACGAGGCACATGTGTTTGCTGACATAACATCCGTGAAGAAAGCACTTGAAACCGACACACCTGACCTGATTCTCCAGGACGTGATGCTTCCCGACGGCGATGGCTTCGAGTTCATCAAGAATCTCAAGAAGCACAAGGACATACCAGTGATATTCATGACTGCCAAGATAACCGAGAGTGACCGTATAACCGGATTCGAACTCGGAGCAGACGACTATATCACCAAGCCTTTCTCACCGCGTGAACTAGTTCTACGCGTCCAGGCGCTTTTCAGACGTCTCGACAGCAAGGAAGAATCTCAATCGGCACTTCATGTCGTATACTGTGCCGGTGACGCCCAGCTGGATTACGATGCCTATCAGCATCAGCTGTCCGTAGATGGCAATCCTGTGTATTTCACTGCCGCAGAATGGCGAATCATCGAATGCCTCATAAACGCAACCCCGAAACTCGTGACCAGAGCGAGCATACTTGAAGAATGCTTCGACTACTCATTTGAATCATATGAAAGAATAGTGGATACACACATCAAGAACATCAGGGCGAAACTCGGAATACAGAACCACTGGATAGAAACTGTGCGAGGTTACGGCTACAGATTCATTGGATATGCAAAGAAAGAGGAATCCAAAGGCTAGACTATGAAACGGCTTTTCTTCACATCGCTGATCACAATAGTCTCAATAACCATCATCATAATCCTGATAGTGGGAGTATCCCTCTCATTCAGATATGGCAAGGTAGAGAAACAGTGGAGGGAAGAAGCCTACAACGACTACATCTCATATCTTTCCAGCCAGCTGACACCCGAGAAGGTCATAGGCATAGAAACCTCGCCTTCCAGTCTCAGAGTGAATCTGCAGTCATTTCCCAACGATCGAATCACTGGACTGTTCTTCCACAGCAGCATGAACAGCACGTCATTCGCCATAGGCAAGACCCCTCAGGGATTCAGCATCGCTTCCGATCTGGATTCCGCCGCGAAGCAGAACAGGGCGTTGATCAAGATCAGTCAGCAGGAGCAGACTGAAGTCACCGACACCCTCTTCGACATCACATTCAATGGAAGCTCCATGAGCGTTGACACCATCGTGGACAAGGTTCAGCTTGACTTCGTGCTTCCTGATAACCTGAGCTCCAATGACATAGCAGGAAGTGCGACTTTCAGAATCAACGGGACGGTTTTCGGCTCAGTGTTCGTCATCACCCACACCCCGATGACATACTCATACTCAAGTGCTGTAATCAGCGGAGCGATAACGGTTCTGCTGTGGAGCATTCCATTCGCACTCATCGTCTCTCTTGTGATTGCCTGGATATATTCCTACAAGAACACCAAGATGGTCAGTTCCATCAAGGCCTCGCTTCAGGCCCTTACAAACCCCAGCCATGAGAAGCTGACCTTCCCAAAGAATTCCATTCCTTTCATAGCTCAGATATTTGACTCGATCGGCGAATTGGATGACACTCTGTCACAGAACCAGCGCAACCGAAGCGAATGGCTCCGTACGATATCCCATGATCTCAACACGCCTGTGGCATCCTTGAAGATCACTCTGGAAGGCATTCAGGACAAGGTTTTCTCTCCTGACGACCCCAAGGTCATAGCGACTCTCTGCGAAGAGACCTCCGTGCTCGAAAAAAGGATTCAGTCCATCATCGAATTCTCCCGGCTCCAGACTCTCAAGACCATCGACATAGAGGAGATTTCTTCTGAAAGCTTCATTTCTGAAGTCACCAATCTGCTTCCTGCGAAATTCACTTCCAATCTTGTGATCACATGTCATGCCGATTCGTTCAGAGGAGACCGGCGCCTGCTGCAAAGAGCATGCTATGAGCTCCTGAAAAACTGCATGGCTGCAGATTCAAACGGTGAAAACACAATCTGGTCCATCGATTCAGACGAAAGCACCATAATCATGAAATTCTCAAACCCAGGAAAGCTTGCAGGCAACATCGACTTCTTCGAACCATGGTCACGTGGCGACTGGTCCAGGGAAGAAGGAGGATCGGGCATGGGACTTCCAATCATCTCCCGCATTATCGCTCTTCATCATGGAAAGGCGACTTTGCTTCAGAACAATCAGGATACAGTCACTGCAACCATTTTTTGGCCGCTTTGACAAAAGCTCTCCTGATTCTGTTCCCTCAATTTGATTCTCAGGCTAGAAAAAAAGAAAAACCAGTAGTATAGTATGCAGACATTGAATAAGGAGCCTATACCATGGAAACAAGTGAAAAAGTCAGGAAGCTGATCCTTCAGATGCAGAGCAACGAGCTCACTGAGCACCATATATACAGCAGAATAGCAGCAAGGATGAAGGACGGCGAGAATAGAAAAATTCTTCAGACCATAGCCGACGATGAAAAAAGACACAGCGAAGTCTGGAAATCATACACCAGGACCGAGGCTAAGGTACAATGGGGAAAGGTCAGATGGCTCTCGTTTCTTTCCAGACTGCTGGGATTCTCATTTGTGTTGAAGAAGATGGAAGGCGGCGAAGAGCTTGCCCAGAAGAACTATTCCATCGTGGAGAAGGAAGTCCCTCAGGTCAGGGCTATCATCGATGATGAGAACCGTCATGAGCATGAGCTTCTCCAGCTTCTGGATGAGGAACGGCTTCAGTATGTCGGGTCAATGGTTCTCGGGCTTAGCGATGCACTGGTGGAACTGTCCGGAACTCTTGCCGGCCTCACATTCGCACTTCAGAACACCAGGCTCACAGCACTTAGCGGTCTTATCACAGGAATATCGGCGACATTGTCCATGGCTTCAAGTGAATATCTTTCAGCCAAGAATGAAGGACGCAAGGACGCTCTCAAGAGCTGCACCTACACTGGCACTGCATATGTTTTGACTGTTGTCTGCATGATTCTTCCATATCTTCTTCTGCCAAACAAGGATTACATGATAGCACTTGCCATCATGCTCTGCACGGTTGTACTGATCATCCTTGGATTCACCTACTACATCTCGGTGGCCAAGGAAGTTCCGTTTGGAAAACGGTTTGGAGAAATGGCAGGGATATCTCTGGGAGTGGCGGCCTTGAGCTTCGTGATCGGCATTCTGGTCAAGAAGTTTCTGGGAATCGATATCTGATGTTCTATCTGACAGGAGATGGCAATGGACAATCTTGATGAATTGATAAGTATTTTCTCGAAGACTTCCGATTCCAGGACTATGAGAAAGCTCTTTGAGGAGCTTCTCACCGGCAGTGAACTAAACGACATCAGCAAGCGCTGGTATCTGATGAAGGAGCTTTACCAGGGGAAGCCACAGCGCAAGATTGCTGAGGAAATGGAAATATCCCTCTGCAAAATCACAAGGGGGTCAAAGATTCTCAAGCAGGACAACTCTGAATTCAGAAGAATTCTCAGTGAGATGTTTGACGATCAATATCATATCTGATGAAGAAGAAAATAATACAGATTGCAATAATCGCTACAGGACTCACTGCCCTGATTGCATATGTCTTCAAGAAGGAGGGAGTGCGTCAGCTGTGGGACAAGCTGTGCTCGGTTGATTACTGGTACGTGACATTGGCACTGCTGTGCATGATCGCATCCCTGATCTTCGACGGAATCTGCATCCACATAGTCAGACTGAAGTTTCAGCCAGAAGCAGGACTGTGTTCATCAATGCAGTGCGGATTCATCAGCACTGCACTGGGATACGTGACGCCTTTCCAGGCTGGATATGTAGCTGGAGCCATCGCATACCTTTCATCCAATCAGGGGATGAAACCTTCCGATGCCAGTGTCGTCACCCTTGTGAAGCTGATCTACTACACCATAGCGGCAATAGTGACCCATGTCATTCTGATCATATTCAACGCCAGTCAGTTTGATTTCGCTCCGATAATCTGGGTAATCACTGCTGTGGGAATCGGTTTTTCCGTGATATACATGCTGTTTTTGATGATGGTGTCAAAATTTCAGAAACCGATTGCCGCAATAGCCGTTGCATTGTTTAGGTTTGCTGGCAGACTCCACATCATCAAGCATCAGGACAGGCTTTCATGGAAGGCCAAGGTGGAAATTCACAATCTCAAGACCAAGCTTTCAAGGATTCATCTGGGGTTCAAGTCCTCGTGTCTTCTGATGCTCGCCTGCATAGGATCCTTCATGGCTGTATATTTCGTGTCATGGTTCATCTATCTTTCATTCCACCCTTCCAGTCAACTCAGCCTGGGCTATGTGCTCACAGGCAATGTGATATGCCAGGTGATTCAGCAGATATCACCGATACCAGGCGGAATCGGAATCGTAGATACTGCGTTCACCCAGATAATGAACAGAATCTATGGGTCCAATCTGAACGTGGCGATGCTCCTTTGGCGGATTGCAAGCCTGTACATGGTGATTCTCATCGGATTAATAATTCTGACTTTCTCAAAAAAACGGCAAGACAAGGCCCTGCACTGAAACTGATTGAATATTTGCACTGATTACTTTCTCAAAACTGCTGGCAGACAAGCGGTTTTGGTAGTATATTCAACTATGTGCACTTCCGCAGAATGACGGAATCCACGATGAGCGAAACATTCTGACGAAAGACAAGGCACAAAGGAGCAGCTCTATGGCAGAAACAGTATTCAGCAAGATAATCAAGGGAGAGATTCCATCCACCAGGCTTTATGAAGATGAAATCTGCATAGTGATACTGGATGTCAACCCCGTGTCCAAAGGCCATTCGCTTGTGATATGCAAGCAGGAGCTTGCCACATTGCAGCAGGTGCCTGACTCTACAATCTCCCATATGATCCTCGTCGCAAAGAAAGTCGATGCGAAGCTGAGGGAAATCCTCCACTGCGATGCAACCAACATAATGATCAACAACGGTCCCGCCGCAGGACAGGCTGTGCCTCAGCTGCACATTCATGTGATACCCCGATACAACAATGACCGAAAGAAACTTGAACTTGTCCATGACAGTTACACTGAAGACGAGATGAAGGAACTGGGAAGGAGGCTTGCATTATGATGAAATGCCCTTATTGTGGAACTCCGATCGAAGATTCCATTCATCATGCCACAGTGTGTCCGAACTGCAGAAAGGAGCTTCATACCTGCGAAGCCTGCAGATTCCACCATTTGGGAAGTCACTATGACTGTCTCGAGGATACAGATGAACTGGTCCAGGACAAGAACATGGCGAACTACTGTGAGAGCTACAGCCTCTCCGAGCAAAGGATAGCTGCACGAAAGACAGATAGGGAAAAGGACAGAGCCGCATTCGACGCCCTTTTCAAGCTGTAGAGCAATAATAACCGTATCTCCTGTACTTTGATGGAGAAATATTGTAGATTTCAACTTACCAGGGGGTTGATTTTGAATCAGAATTCCAAGAACAAAATTCTTCTTTATGCTTTTCTTGCCGCAATCGTAGCGGTATTCTTCATACCTGTGCCAATCTGGGCAAAGGCCGCGATTTCTCTGACACTGGTACTGGTGTTCGTTTACCTGAGAAGGTCATTCATGTTCTTCGTCATGGGTGCCAAGAAGATGGAGAAGAAGGACCAGCGTTGCTGGGATCTGTTCAAGAAAGCCATCAAGGCAAATCTTCCCGCCACGCAGGCTATCTATGTTGCGACTGCCTTCATCAAGCAAGGTGACCCGGACTACGGCATTCAGGTATGCCGTGACATCATTGCCCGAAAACCTGGCAGTGAGGATGCCAAATCAGCCACTGTTACTCTTTCGATGGGGCTTTGGGTGAAGAATGAGATAGACGAGGCCATAAGTCTTCTTTCAGATTTGAAGAATAACGGATACAGCAACAAGACATTGGACATCAATCTTTCAACATATCTTCTGGAAAAGGGCGATACAGCCGAAGCACTCAGGATAATCAAGGAATCGGAAGATGCCGGCACTATCTCCCATGGAATGCTGGACAACAAGCTCTGGGCCTTCATCTTGAAGGGAAGATTCGATGATGCGCTGCCAATCGTTTCCGAGCTCATGGAAGAAAGGAAGCCAAAATTCCCTGAAGCTTATCTTCACAGTGCCCAGGTGATGATTCACCAGGGGAGAGTGGACAAGGCAATTGAATATCTTGATGACGCAATTGGACAGAGGTTCTCACTCAACGGCACCATGGGACAGGCATATCTGGAGAGGCTTTCATCAGGCCTGAGCGACAAGGCCACACGAAAGGCCTATGCAGCGGCTATGAACCACAACACTGCACTTCTGGCCAGAGGAAAGGACTTCGACATTGATCTGAACGAAGGTGCTGACTACGATGAAGTCTCAGAATCACAGATACTCAAGGAAAAGAGAGTCAAGAAGCAGGAAAGCAATGCCAAGCTCAATCACAGTATTTCTGATGACCTGGACAATGACAGGGAGCCCAACACCGACCTGACCGAAGATGACATCGATTGCTATAGCGATGTTGAAGATGATTCAGACGATATCAGCGACGAATCACTGGCAATAGACCCTGAAGATGAGAAGGCGCTGAACACAGACGTCTTGGAAGAAGACGAACGTGAGCCGAACACCGACGTTTTCTGAGGCTGATTCCATTCCTTATCTGAATGGAGGATAGAAATGCAATTCATAAAGAAGCTATTCAAGCTGCTTACAGGCAGACTCTTCATTTCCATCATTCTTATAATCATACAGCTTGCAATAGTCGCCTTCTTTTTTCTGGAATGGGGATACAATTACTTCATAGTAAGTGAAATCATTGGTGTGTTGATTGCCATTTGGATTTCCAGCAATAACTCCAACCCATCATACAAGATTGCATGGATACTCCTCGTATTGTCACTTCCGGTATTCGGATCACTTATGTATCTGCTGTTTGGAAACAAGAAGCTTGGAAAATGGGCACGTCACAAGATGCGTTCATATTCTGAAATCTGCAACAGAACCAGAGTGGAACAACTTCCAGGCAGAACTGAAGTGGATATGATTTCTGATGACAATCATAGACGCCAGTCCAGATACATCAGCAAGATAGGTCAGGCAGACCTGTTCAGCGGCACCAAGACCACATTCTTCTCGCTTGGGGAACGGGCTTGGGCAGTATTGCAGAAGAAGCTTCTTATGGCCAAGCACTTCATATTCATCGAAACCTTCATCATAGCTTATGGAAAGATGCTCGACAGGCTTCTGGATATTCTAAGGCATAAGGTCAAAGAGGGCGTGGAGGTGTTTCTCCTGTACGATGACATGGGAAGCATCAACACAGTGTCATGGAAATTCGACCGGGTGCTGAAAAGCTATGGAATCCATGCAAGCAAGTTCAATCCCCTGCATCCTCGTCTCTCTGCCCGTCTCAACTACCGTGACCACCGCAAGATCTGCGTCATTGATGGTGACATCGCCTTCAACGGAGGAATCAACTTCGCCGATGAATACATAAACCGAAGCATCAGATTCGGGCATTGGAAGGATACCGTCATTATGCTTGAAGGACCTGGCGTCTGGAACTACACTCTCATGTTCATACAGCTGTGGACATTCTGCATGCATGACGAAAAGCCTGTGATCAACATCTCCAGATTCCTGCCGACTACGGCATATGCAGATGATGGGTTTGTCCAGCCATTTGGAGACAGTCCTCTGGATGACTACAATGTGAGCGAGAATGCCTATATTCAGATGATAAACAGTGCAGATCGCTATGTCTGGATAACCACACCATATCTTATTCTTGACAATGAGATGATCATTGCCCTCACCGTCGCCGCCCAGAGTGGAATCGATGTAAGAATCGTCACACCGCATTATCCTGACAAGAAGACTGTCTTCAACCTTACTCAGGCAAACTACAGACGGCTGGTGCAGGAAGGAGTCAGGATATTCGAATATTCGCCAGGTTTCATTCATTCAAAGGTATTCCTTGCCGATGACAAGCTTGCCATCGTAGGAACTGCGAATATGGATTACAGATCATTCTATTTGAACTTCGAGTGCGGCACACTCCTCATGGGGTGTTCCTGTCTGAATGACATCAGAAAGGACTTTGAGGAGACATTCGACCTAAGCAAGGAGATAACGATTGATGAGATCCGCAAAACCGGTACCTTGAAGAAGATCTGGCGGAATCTGCTCAATCTGGCAGCACCTTTGCTCTAGCAATCCATCTTCGATTCAAATAAACTGAGTTCATGAAAACACGAAAGATCATCAAGGGTCTAAGGCCTATGTCAGCCATCGTCATGGGATGTGACCACATGGGCGAAGCCATTTCTATCAATCAGGCTCTCTCAGAGCTGGAACTATATGCTTCATGCGGAGGAAACGTCCTGGACACAGCCAGGTCATATGCTCTGATAGATGGAGTTTCGATAAGTGAAAAGACAGTTGGGGAATTTCTCAGGTCGTCCGGCTGTCGTCATGAGATGATTGTGATGACAAAGGGCGGACGTGACATCGAACCGTTCTCAGACTATCTGAAAAAAGCCAGGGAAGACTATCTTTCCAGCTGTGATCAGCTGGGTACGGTTCCTGATGTGTGGTTCCTTCACAGGGACTGCCCTTCACTTCCAGTCGCCGAAATCATTCAATACTGCACATCATTTCTCCAGGGCTCACTTCTTGGTCTGTCAAACTGGAGCCCATCCCGGTTCACCGAGGCTATGGCGCAAGGCTCTCCTGCAATATCGGAAATCCAGTTCAGCCTTGCACCATCCACTCCTCAGCTTCATGGCGACAGCACACTGGTCTGCATGGACCAAGAGAACCGAAGATTCTACAAGGCCTCGCAGATCCCGGTCCTTGCCTATTCATCCCAGGCAAAGGGGTATTTCTCCAAGCTCATTGCAGGAACAGACCTGAGTGCCAAGGCCAAGCAGCGTTTTGACAATCCAATTTCACAGGAGAGAGTTTCCAGAGTGCAGTTCCTTGGCAGACAGCTTGATGTCCCGCCGGCGGCAATAGTCACTTCGTACATTGCATCGCAGAAAGACTTTCCGGCCTTCCCGATTGTAGCGGGCTCTTCACTTGCACAGTTAGAGGAGAGTCTTCAAGGTGGCGATGTCGAGCTCAGCTCATCGCAGATTGCCTATCTTGAATCATCTGCCTCAAATCTTGGAGACTAGCCATGGAACAAGTCATTGACGAAAAGAAACAGCTGAAGCTGCTCATTGCCTCCGACCTTCACGGAAGTGCCTATTGGACACGCCGTCTGGTTGAAAGATTCCAAGAGGAATGCTTTTGCAAGCTGGTGCTTCTGGGAGATATTCTCTATCACGGCCCACGCAATGATCTTCCACGGGACTACAACCCTAAGCAGGTCATTGAAATGCTCTCCCCGCTCGCATCGAAGATCATCTGTGTCAAGGGAAACTGCGAAGCTGAAGTCGATCAGATGGTCCTTCCCTTTGATGTCAGCTCTGAGTATGCAACAATCTTCGATGGTGAAGCAGATCTGGTCATGCACCTGCATCATGGGCACAACCACCAGCCTCCTGCCGCCAGGGGAGATGCCGTTATCTCTGGTCATACCCATGTTCCGGTTTTGGAAATTGTGGATGGAATAATTCATCTGAATCCCGGTTCCGTCTCCATTCCGAAGGGTGGAAGCATCAACAGCTACGCCGTGTACCAAAATCAGCACTTCTCGATTCGGAGTTTTAATGGTACTATGAGTATGGAGGTCGCTAATGAAGACAAGAACTGAACACGACAGCATGGGGGAGATCCAGGTACCTGTGGATAGATACTGGGGAGCCCAGACACAAAGGAGCAAGCAGAACTTCCCTATCGGAGTCGGTCATGAGACAATGCCGGAGGAGATCATCTCGGCTTTTGCACATCTTAAGAGTGCTACGGCACAGGCAAACAGGGCTTTCAAGCCCAAGATGACCGAGGAAAAGGAAAAAGCCATTGTGCAGGCTTGCAACGACATACTGAATGGCAAGCTGGAGGGGAACTTCCCTCTGGTGGTATGGCAGACAGGAAGCGGCACACAGACAAACATGAATGTCAACGAAGTGGTGGCAAACAGGGGTAATGAAATCGCTGGAACAAAGCTCCTTCATCCTAATGATGATGTGAACATGAGTCAGAGTTCCAATGACACCTTCCCAACAGCATTGCACATAGCGACCACCAAGCTCGTTGTACAGAAGGTACTGCCCAGTCTTGATGTACTCATTGCAGCATTTTGCAAGCTTGAGAAGGAGAATGAGGGCATTCTCAAATGCGGGCGAACTCATCTTATGGATGCCACCCCGGTCACATTCGCACAGGAAATCAGCGGATGGCGTGCAAGTCTTGAACAGGATCGCAAGCTCATTGAGAACAACGTTCCTCAGCTTGCCCAGCTGGCAATTGGCGGAACAGCAGTCGGAACAGGACTCAATGCCCCAAAGGGATTCGACAAGGCTGTCTCCGACATTCTGACCAAGGACATCGGCATCCAGTTCACACCGGCACCTAACAAGTTCCATGCACTCACATCACATGGCGAGATCACCGCTATGCACGGAGCTCTCAAGGCGCTTGCTGCAGACCTGATGAAGATTGCAAATGATATCCGCTGGCTTGCAAGCGGTCCTAGAAACGGACTGGGAGAGATATTCATCCCGGCAAACGAACCTGGGTCATCGATAATGCCAGGAAAGGTCAATCCCACCCAGTGTGAGGCTGTGACCATGGTGGCAGTGCAGGTCATGGGCAATGATACGGCAATCGGCATAGCGGCGAGCCAGGGAAACTTTGAACTCAATGTCTATCAGCCAGTCACTGCTTATAATTTCATCCAATCTGCACGGCTTCTCTCAGATGTGATGCTGGCATTCACTGAACACTGTGTCAGCGGAATCAAGCCCAACAAGGCAAAGATGGATCATGATCTCCATGCTTCACTGATGCTTGTCACGGCAATCAGTCCGATAATCGGATATGAGAACGCTGCCAAGACAGCACATCTTGCACTCGAAGAGAACCTGACCCTCCGTCAGGCATGCACCAAGCTTGGTTTCATGACCCCCGATGAGTTTGATGCGGCTTTCAAGCCAGAGAAAATGGTCTGATCAGCAGGTCATCATATGACATCATTCAGCCCTTTCGTCGATTCAAAAGGGCTGAATTTCGTCAAGGCTGAAGATGAGAAATGCATATTGCGATCTCTATTGGGTAAGCTTTTGTCATAATCTGAGAAAAAAGAAAAGGTATAAGTTGCACTGTAGTGACAACTTATACCAATAAATCCCTACCGGCAAACGGACTTGAACCGTTACGATATCGCTATCAATAGATTTTGAGTCTATCGTGTATACCAATTTCACCATGCCGGCAAAACTGAATGCATTCTAGAATATTTCTGCCAAAAATGCAACAGAAGGTATAACTAAGCTTGAACTTATTGTATAATCATAGAAAAAGGAGGCTTCCTTTTCGTTATGAGGAAAATTCGAATCATTCTGATTCTTCTTCTTTGTAGTATATCCGTCCCTGCATTTGCTGTGGATGACAACCTTCTGCTTGCCAACGTACATATAATCTATGGGGAAGAGAATTTCAGGCAGAGAATCGAAGAGCGGACAGGTGGAACAAGAGAACCTATCGGTCTGGTGCTTTCTGGAGGCTCTGCCAGAGCGTTTGCACATATCGGTGTACTGAAATACCTGGAGGAACAGGGAATAGTACCGGACTTCATAATAGGCAACTCCATGGGAAGC
Source organism: Spirochaetales bacterium (assembly GCA_012728215.1). Lineage (GTDB taxonomy): Bacteria > Spirochaetota > Spirochaetia > Sphaerochaetales > Sphaerochaetaceae > JAAYFO01. Next base: position 42,118 of record JAAYFO010000111.1, read on the forward strand.
ATCATCGCACTGATGTACAGTGCGGGACTGTCTCCTGACCAGATCCTTGAAGTCTGCTCTGAGATCAACATAACCGAGCTGTTCTCCATCTCTCTTCCAATCAACAGCGGAGTCCTGGGTGCGGAGAAATTCAAATCATACGTCAGGCAGTTCATCCCCAAAGGAACAATGATCGAGGAACTGTCGATTCCAGTGATGATAGTGAATGAGGACCTCGTCACCAAGCGCCAGATATGGATAACTGAGGGTGATTATGCCGAAGTGATGTCTGCAAGCTTCGCAATTCCTGTCTATTTTGACAGTGTTGAATATGGAAACCATATCCTCATTGACGGTGGATTTGCCAATCTTGCACCGCTGGACATTGCCTATAACTATTCATCGTTCAATATCATTTCCACCACATTCTATAGCAATACCAGTCTGAATCTGAAGAACCCGATAACAGCGTTGAACGTAAGCATCGATATTGGGAAGACAAGACAGGGAATCAAGGACATACAGGCTCATAGCGATGATTCCATCTGGATCAGGTGCGATGTGGAGGGTTTCTCTTACATGCAGTTCTCTGCATTGAACGAAATCGCACAGCGTGGTTACTTAAGTGCCAAAAATTCAATGGAAGAAGCTAAAGCACAAAAAAGGATGAAGAACACTCCCCACGGTGGAATTACCTCCGACATGATAAAGACAAGAAACCAATTCGATGAAAGAATTGCCACATTCAGAAAGAAATATGCATATTACAACCATGTCGGTTATTCTGAATTCAACCATTCGCTATCTGTAGGAGCAAAGAGCTTCGCATATCCCAACGACCCTTATCTGCTTCGTGATGACACAATGCTTGGACTACAGTACTCCCTCGCTTACAGCGACTGGACGGCAAAGTTCCTTGCTGGGTTCTCATGGCAGGCCTTCAAGTTCGGAATTGCAACTCCGGCATTCAACTTCATGAATGAGTATCTGGCATTTGACGCTCTGAAGCTTGAGACGAATCTGAGCTTCTTCTTTGACCCCAAGACCATTTACAGCACGTACAATCCAATATGCTATCTGTCTCAGGGAATCTTCTATACCCTTCCAGTTCTGGCCGACAATCGATTGATGATCAAGACTGTATACGAGATGGTGAACAACTACGACTCAAAGAAGAACACAATAACCAACTGGAATGGCCTGTCTCACCTGATCACAGTCTCTGGAACGATGACATACAGAAAGGACCTGTACAAGACTCTGATTGAGGTCGGTTCCAACATGTCCATCTGGAATGACAGCTTCAAGGCATTCGCATTTGGAAAATTCAAGTCTGAAGGCAAGTTGATATCCAACTATCTGAAGATATCAGGCGATATCATCGGACGATTCGCCGTGGATGGACTTGGAAACGTTCCATTCTTCATGGGAGATGGTTTCAGGACACTCAATTCTGAGATACTTACCCAAGGCAGTCATCATACTGGCACCAACAATCCGTCCAACGTCATGGTGTCAGCCACCTTCGAAGTCGGGGTTGATCCAAGCCCTGGGAAGACAATGACAATGGGAGAGATATTCATCTTCCAGGATCTCAACATAATGGCTTACTGCAATCTGATCTGGTACAAGAGAAAAGGTTCCTTCCTGGAGTCCTTGGAACCAGCTATAGGTGCTGGGATTGAGCTCAAGACAGAAATAAGTCTTATTGGCCTGAGAACTTTCTCTTTGAACGGGTATTTGGGATACGATGGTCCCAACAAGGGTATCTGTGGTGGATTCCTGATAGGAACTGCGGAATAAGGTAATCATATGGGTCGTAACGCAATTCTTGAGAAGCATCATCAAGACGATGAGAAGCTTTACGGAAACGGCAGGGATATCCTTCTGCACTGCTGTTGCGGTCCTTGTTCCACCGCCAGTCTGGAAAGGCTTCTTGAGCTTGATTGGAAACCTGTTCTGTTCTTTGGAAACAACAACATATATCCATCCAATGAAAATGACAAACGCTACGATGAGCTGCTAAAGGTTGCAAGGCTGCATGACCTTCAGGTGATCAGAGCCCCCTATGACCATGCAAACTGGCTGGAATACATAAAGGGGCTTGAGAACTGTCCTGAGCATGGCGAAAGATGCATTCGGTGCTTCGAGTACAATCTCAGACAAGCTTATGAAGAGGCAGTTCTTCTTGGAATCAGTCATTTCACTACCACTTTGACTGTCAGCAGATTCAAGAGCAGCAAAGCAATCTTTCAAGTCGGAGAGAGTTTTGAGGGTTTCACACCAATAGACTTCAAGAAAAAGGACGGCTTCAGCAGATCAGTATTGCTCAGCAAGCAGATGGGACTCTATCGCCAGCAATACTGCGGATGTGAATTCTCAGATTTGACTTCAACAGAAAACTTGAATATCTTGGATAAGGAGGATAACTCGATGCAGGAAATATTCAATCGCAGAAGCATAAGAGATTTTTCGAACCGCAAGGTCGAACGAGAAAAGATAAACAGGCTGCTTGAAGCCGCCATGCAGGCGCCTTCGGCTCAGGACCAGCGGGAGTGGTGCTTCGTAGTGGTTGATGATCCTGAAAAGCAGACACTTCTCTCAAGAGTCAGTCCATATTCAAGGATGATAGCCAAGGCCCCGGTCACGATTGCAATCCTATGCGACACCAGCAAGCTCAAGAGTCCTGATTACTGGGAGCAGGATCTGGGTGCGTGTACGGAGAACCTCTTGCTGGAAGCGACACATCAGGAGCTTGGCGCCTGCTGGATGGGCATGGCCCCAATGCAGGACCGAATGGATTCAATAAGTTCAATCCTTGGGCTTCCTGATTTCATCAAGCCTTTTGCACTTGTTGCCGTGGGCTATCCCCAGGAAGGTAAAGGAAACCGTTTCATCGACAGATTTGATCGTTCTCTGATACACTTCAATCAGTGGTAGCCTCCGCATTCAAACATTAATATCCAATCAGACCGCAGGTGATTCACAGCATTGATAATTAGTGCTATGGTCTCAACAGCTGACATCGAAAATCCGGTTTCAGCGATTGAGCCGGAGAGGAATCAATGACACAAGATAATATGATGGAATCCACCGGGAAGGATCTCACAACCGGTGTGATCTGGAAACAGATATTGGTTTTCTTTGCCCCAGTGTTCCTCGGATCACTCTTTCAGCAGCTCTACAATGCCACAGATGCAATGATAATTGGCCGTTTCGTCGGCAAGGAGGCACTTGCATCAATAGAATCAACTTCGGTGATCTGCAGGATGTTCGTCAACTTCTTCGTGGGAGTATCCTCTGGAGCCACGGTCGTCATCAGCCAGCATTATGGTGCAAAGGACGGCAAGAGTCTATCAGAGGCAGTTCATACGGCAATGACATTCGCAGGGATCGCAGGTCTTGCACTCTCAGTTCTATGCACGGTCTTTGTTCCATTTTTGCTGAGGATGATGAACATACCGGATGAGATATGGCAAAGGGCTGTCACCTATTCAAGAGTGTTCTTTGCCGGCAGCCTTGTCTCGCTCATCTACAACATGGGAACTGGGATTTTAAGGGCAATCGGGGATTCGAGGACTCCTTTCAACTATCTTGTCGTTTCCTGCCTTCTGAACATTGTTCTGGACTGCCTGTTCGTGCTGGTGTTCAAATGGGACGTGTTCGGAGTCGCCTTGGCCACAGTGATTGCACAGCTCGTCAGTGCGGTCCTGATCATCATGAAGCTGGCCAGACTTAAAGGAAACTGCCGACTGACGTTGAGCAAGCTTAAAATGGAGCCAGGTCAGCTCAAGAAGATAGTCAGGATCGGTATACCGATAGGTCTTCAGGGTCTTGCATACTCGATCACGAACATTCTCATCCAGTCGCATCTGAATGCATTTGGCACGAACGTGATCGCCAGCTGGGGAATATACGGAAAGATCGACAGTCTCGTCTGGATGATGCTGGAAGGTTTTGGAATTGCATCAGGGACCTTCGTGGCCCAGAACTATGGAGCCGGAAACTCAGGAAGAGTGCATAGAATTGTCAGGACATGCCTGTGGATGGGAATCGCAACGGTGTCAGGATATAGCATTCTACTGCTGTTTTTCTCCAGATACATGGCATTGCTGTTCATCAATGACAAAGCTGTGATAGATCTCTGCTGCTGGATGGTCAGCGTGATTTCACCTTTCTATCTTACCTACTGCTTCACCGAAGTGCTTTCCGGTGCGATAAGAGGAACCGGAGAATCAATCGGGCCGATGGTCATCACCTTGATAGGCACCTGCCTGTTCAGAATCATATGGATGTTCACCGTAGTGCCAGAGCTTCCCGGCCTTCTGCCGATAATCATCCTGTATCCGATAACATGGATTCTCACATCCGCAATGCTTCTGATCTACTATTTCTCACGCAAGAAGCGTGGACTCATATGATGGAGGACCGATTCTGATGAAGTTGACCTCACGCCGCTTTTTCGTGATAATCAACCGGGGAGACAGATTATGGACAAGTACGATGCAATCATCATAGGAAGCGGTCCAGCCGGAATGGGTGCCGCCTTCAATCTCAGGAAGCAGTCTGACAAGCTGAGCATTCTGATTCTGGACAAGACGCAATACTCCACAGGAGGAATGCGCAACGACTGCAAGATGAACTTCACTTATCCCATTGGATTTCCATGCGAATACTGGACCAAGGATGAGGCCGACAAGTATCTGGATATGGTCATCGAATTCCTCAATCCGACGATGCTGCCAAAGGCCAACATAGATATCTATCAGAAGCGTGCCGAACGTCTTGGATGCAGTCTGCTGGATATCAGACAGACTCATCTGGGAACAGACGGCGGACTGCAGCTGATCAAGAAACTTTTGAAAAAGCTCGATGAACAGAAGGTTGAACTCGGTCTGGATGAGGAAATGCTGGACATAGATGCTGTCAATCACACGATAACAACGACAAGGCGGACAATCTGCTACAATGAGATTCTGATTGCCCCAGGTCGCCACGGATTCTTGTTCCTTCAGAAAATAATGAATTCAATGAACATACCGTTTGTAGACAACATCGTGGATATCGGATTCAGAATCGAGACCAGAATTGAGCATTATCCAATCGTGAACGACTATTATGACCCCAAATTCTATTTCCCTGAAAAGGTCCGGACCTTCTGCACCAACAGCGGTAATGCCCATGTTGTCAAGGAGCGCTACATCACGACAAGAGGTGACAGCTGGTATTCTCTCAACGGCCATGCATACTCTGCCGAAGCTGGTCACAACAATGGACTGGTGAACTTCGCCATCCTTAAGACAGTGCGTCTCACAGCGCCTCTTGCAAGCGGGCAGGTATATGCCGAGAACCTTGGACTTCAGGCTTCCCTTCTGGGAGGCGGCAAGCCAATCATGCAGAGAGTAGGAGACTTCCGACTGGGTTCCAGAAGCAAGGAAGACACATTCAACAACGACCTCTATGACTTCGAACCTTCTCAGCAGGGTTGCTGTCCCGGCGATGTCTCGCTGGTCTGCCCTGCCAAGATACTTCGTTCGATATGGAGCGCCATGAAGAATCTGGACACAATAGTGCCTGGCATTCTCCACCCTTCCACCATCATGTACTATCCCGAAATCAAATTCTACGCAAACAAGCCGACATATCTGGATGCCAACTTCAAAGTCGCCGAAGGAGTGCATTTCGCCGGTGATGGAGCTGGAACCAGCCGAGGCATAACCGGTGCATGGGCAAGCGGAATCAGAGCTTCACAGGGAATGCTCGAGACTCTTTAGCGATTCGTCTCAAGACTGTCAATGTAGGAATCAAAGAACTCGACCATCGCCTTTGAACTCAGGGCTTCGATTTTCTTTTCCTCCAGCTTGCGCTCAAGAGCCTCAGCCTGAAGTCTGTAGGCTTCCTTGAGATTCTTCACAGGATAAGACATAAGAACCCATACGGTGCCGTCCTCGGCTATCCATTGAGCTTCCTTCTCCACCCCCCTCAGAGAAATGCTGACAGTCTGCACGCTCAGATACTCAAGCATCTCCAGAACCTGCGAATCACGGAGAGCTTCGCCTCCCTCTTCGGTGTAGGTGCTTACGGCACCATTGACGTTTGTCGAAGCCCATCGGGCAATCGCATCACGTGCGCCAGCTTCCGCTCTGATCGAACTGGTCTGAACAGATGAAAGCCTTGCTTCACCTACAGAATAGTAGACGCCAGGGGCATGAGGCACCTCGGTGGTCCATGCCGGAGAACCATCGGCATTCTTTTTATCCAGATTCACACAGCCCACCAAAAGGAGGGCGACAAAAATGATGACAAGCATTTGTAATGTTCTGTTCTTCATAAGACGAATATATCACAACATCCCGACGATAGAAACACCTTCAGCCAAAGCTCAGGGATTGAGAGCCCTGGACTGAAGGTGTTCCTCATAGGTCATGCTGTAATGAATCTGTCCAGTCTGATCATGTCTGTAGTACAAATAGTCCACTGATACTGGAAGAATCGCAGCCTCAAGCGTCTCCTTGCTTGGACAGCATATTCCAGTCGGTGGAAGACCAACCTTGCGACGAGTGTTGTAAGGGGTAAGTTCATCCAGGACCATCTGCGACAGCGGATTGGACCAGTCTCCTATCTCATATCTGGTTGTGGCATCTATTCCCAAAGGCATCCCGCGTTCAAGCCTGTTATGGATTATCGCGCTGATCATCGGATATTCCTCTTCATTCTTGGTTTCGGCCGATATCATGCTTGCAATCACAGCATAATCGGCAAGGCTCATTCCGCTTTTAGATACCGCAGTGAACAACGGTCTGGCAGCCTCCATGAAGCTCAGAGCCATCTGCTGGGCAAGCGATAAGGCAAACCCATCACCCCGTTTGACAACATACTCACCTGCAAGAAAGAAGCCTTCGGCAAAAGGCAGACCGTGCTTTTTCACAACTGACTGAACGGCAGTCTCAAAATCCCCTTCCTTGGCAAGGGAACGGGTTGCAAGCGCCTTGTCTATATCTGAAATGGTCCACCCATTGAATATCCTTATCTGAAGGCCTGGCTCATCGACATCACCTGCCAAGCCAGTCCCGCCTGCTGACTGACTGGAGGTTTCAGAGCTGATCGAGCCAGCATCCAAAAGCGAGGAATCACCTCCTGTGGAATCATTGACATGATCAAGAACAACAAGAAGCAAGGCAAGCACCAATGCCAGAGAGACGATGAGATACCAGTACCAAGCCACGGCATGACCTGGCGAGGAATCTGATGCACTGGAGTCCACCACCACATACGAAGTACGTCTGGACACAGACCCGTGACTTGACGAGGGATCCACTGCGGTATTGCCCGAAGCCTTCGAAGCGCCATTGCGGGCACGTGCCGATGAGGGACCTGACTCAAAGACCTCCATTCTCTTGTGAGGAAGACGTCCTGCAGCAGATTTTCTCTGCAAAGAGGCCTTCGAGGAAGGAGGATTGGAACCGCCTTTATGACTGGAAGCCGTTGCCTTGCGTCGGGATTTCAATTCAGACTGTGAATCAGACATCTTTCGTTTCCTCTGCCAACGAACGAATAGCGGACTGCTGCACCTTGCATGAATCAATATTCTGCTGTTCGGAAGCAATCTTGCCGATCATATCCTTCTTCTGAAGCTCCAAGGCACCCATCTGATTGTCCAGATAATCTATTCTGTCTCTAAACTGGGCAATCCTTCCCTCACATATCTCAATGGCCTTGTCAAATGAAAGCAGTCTTGACTGAATCTGCTTGAGGTATATCCTCTTTTTCTGCTTCATGATTTCATCACAGCAGCTTATGATCTTTTCAGGGCAGCCCTGATTAAGCCATTGGTTCATGGATTCATTCAAAAAGGCTCCGTACTCCTCCTCCTTCCTGCAGGCAACGTCATCAAGACGGGCACATTCAATCTCGAATTCCCTGACCTTCAGGTTGTTTACACCAGCACGCTGAGTTTCAATCGACGTTCTTGCGTTGGAAATCTTTTCGCTTCTTCTGCACAATTCCGCTTCAAGGCTGGTCTTCATCCTATCGATGTTGTCCAGTTCCAGAAAGATTGCTTCCACTCTTGGTCCTGAAAGAAGCCTTGATGCACCGGATTCCACAATCAGCCTTCCAACCTTGGCATATATTCCCTCAAGCCGTCTCGACATCGAGCCGCGTTTCCACGAACAGACAAGGCGAGAGAAGAAGTCAGTACCGCTTCCGGCAGGGTTTTTCTGTCTTCGGCGATATTGGCGGATGGCTTCCATGCAGTAATCAAGCTCATCGGGAAGGTTCCCGCTGTCAAATATTTCAGTCGTCACAGCTCCGAGAACCGAAAGAAGCTTGATTCTCTGCGTCTCGATGTCCTGAATCCTGGTCCTGACCTTCCTGATTGTGCTTCCACTTTCATTTATCTCATTCCAGGCATCCTTGAGACTTGCCAGGCGCTCACTGGCGGAATTGTATGCGTAGCGGGCAGCTCTGACTTGCCTCACCAATGCTTCATTCTCAGGAAAACGGGCATCGCCAGCCACGGCAATGGCTTCCTGCCCCAGCTTTTTATAGAGCCGCACCAGTTCTCTCTGCTCTTGTTCCGTCTCTTTGTGAAGAACTTCCATTTCTGTGAATATTGAAGACATCCTGAAATGATACTAGCACAATATGGCTTCCTTGACAAACATCGGATAGATTAATATCCTAATAGAAAATACAAAGGAAAGAATTCTTTGATTATGGAAAGATATGACAACAAATCAGAAAGCGGCAAAGCTACGGTAGACATACCGTGGGCATTCACTCTAAGCAGAGATTTCACAAGCAGACTGTCAAGCCTCGAGGCTCTCATAAAGGAGAGAATCATCAGGACTCCAGTCCAGAAGCGGACACTCTTCATAATGTCACCCTACTGCAAAGCCCAGGGGACGTTTGACAACCTTTGCTGCATCAACCAGGATGAATGGGACGATGCGGACTCCGACAGCATAGGCAATCCAGCCGTAAGCATTGGATCCTCACCCCAGAGAATCATCGACCACATCAGAAGAAATGATTTCGACCTGGATACTTTCGGACGAATCATGATATTTGACATCGGACTCGAAGAAGCGCAGCAGAGCATCTTCATCAACGACATCAGTTTCATTCTGGACAAAGTCAGGAACAGGACGATTGAAGTACATCTATTCACCGATCAGGAACAGCTTCCTTCTATATTTTCGGCTTCAGCTATCAGGAAGGACTGGAAGGAGCCGACAGAAAGACGCACGGGCAACGGCACGGAGCGGAATTTTTCTGACAAAGTCCCATACAAGGAGCGCATATCAATGCAGACAAAACGAAACGAGAAGCCTGAACCAGTATCCATGGAAGATAAGATCAAAGGCTACATGGATGAGATTCTGGCTTATCCACATCCGGAAGAACTGGAAGAAATCAAGAAGCTTATCAAGAAGAACATCCCACTGGGACACAGAACTTACTTCGCAGCTTATCTTCTGTTGAAATCCGGATACAACGGACGCAGATCGGAAGGCAAACCTCAAAGAGAAAGAACCAACAGACAGGACAGAAGAGAAAGAACTGACAGACAGGATCGTCCGATGAGGAACGACAGACCAGAAAGAGCCCCAAGAGCAGACCGTTTTGAACAGGGATCAAGGTTTGAGAAGGGAGACAGACCTAGCCGTACAGACAGGCCGGAAAGACCTGAGCGCAAGCAGATCGTGATTCCAGACAGCAAGAACTTCTACATCAATGTAGGATCCCAGGATAGAATGAATCCAAAGGCTCTCGCAGCATTCGTATCAGAAAACTGCGGAATCCAGATGGAAGACGTCATGGCCATCTCAGTAAAGTCAACCTATTCGTTCTTCACTGTCAAAAACGACTTGGCAGACCAGATTGTTCCAGCACTTATCGACAAGCCAATCGGAAAGAAAACTGTGAAAGTCAATCTTGCCAAGAGCAATCGCCAGCAGAACGGTCCTAAGGACTCAGATGATGCTGCACAGAATCAGGTTCCTGCCGAGACAGAACAGCTGACAGAGACCTCAGCACCTGCAGAGGCACCAGTCGCAGAAGCAGACGGCTATTCAGAGAACACTGACCAGGAATGACAGAAATGAAGATCGACAGGTACGAAGTCGGACCAATAGGAACAAACTGCTATGTCCTCCACTGTACTGACGATCTTGTCATAATGATAGATCCAGGTGACGAAGCCCAGGTTATTACCCGAGGACTCGACCACCTGGATTTCATTTTGCTTACCCATGCCCACTGGGATCACATGCTGGCTCTGACTGAAGTGGCAGACAGGTTCCCGATGGCAAAGGTAGGCATCCATCCAGATGCACTCTATTCGCTCCAGGATCAGTTAAGTCTTCTGAAATCCTGCGGAGCAATGTTCCGTCAATACAGCGACAGGTTTGCATCTCTTCCAGCGCCTGACATCAAATTCCAGGAGGATTCAATGATCGGTCCCTTGAAGGTGCTGCATACGCCAGGTCATTCTCCAGGATCAGTATGCTACTGGAATCAGGAAGACAAGGTTCTTTTTTCCGGAGACACGCTTTTTGCCGATGGATATGGCCGAACCGATCTCCTCGGAGGCTCAGAAAAACAGATCTGCGAATCACTGTTCTGGATATCACGGAAAATCCCATCTGGCACAAGGCTTCTTCCAGGTCATGGCGAGGCTTCGACTGTAGGAAAGGCATGCAGCCTTATTTTCTAAGGTCGCTCATCAGAACTGCATATCGCTGATAAGGTTCGAGATTGGCAAGAATCATCTGAATCAGACTCATCAACGGCACAGCAATGAACATCCCCGGAAGTCCCCATATGTAACCACCGAAGACAAGGGAAATCAGAATGAATGCCGGACTGAGATTCAAGTAGCTCTTCTTGGCCTTTCGTCCTATGAGCGATACAAACAGGACTTCCACGCCTATGCATAGAAACAGCATCATGAAGAACCTTCCCCAGTTTGGAAAGGACTGAAGCAGGCCGAACATACTTGCAATGCAGACCGACAGCACAGGCCCTATGGCCGGAATGAAGTTGAACAGCATCGCCAGTACAGCACATGCAAGTGACATGTCGAGGTTTGAGACTTCGCCGATTATGAAATAGGAAATTCCGGTGAGCAGGCAGATCAGTGCCTTTCGCCCCACAAAGCGTGAAAGCTGGGAATTGGTCTTTTCAAGGAACTGTCGCATCTTCGTGTCACTGGCACTGTTGCGGGAGAACGCTAGAAACTTGTTCTCAAGCGTATTGCTTTCCAGAAGCAGGAAGAAGTCGAACAGGAAGATCATCATGACAGCCTTGCCAATACGCACAACCTGCGATGATGCACGGCCCAAAGCGGATGAAATCAAATCAAACCAAGGAATCTCAAATGACTGAAGAAAAGACAGCAGGTCCTCGTCCTTGACTACCTCTGCCAGAAACACGTCAAGGCTCTGATTCAGTGCCTTGAATCTTGCCTCATAGGCAGGGAACTTGTTTATCAGCTGCTGGATTGAGATGGTGGCAAAGAAACCTAGAAAAGCTACAACTACCACCAGAAGCAGAAGGCAGACAATGACAATTACGAGATTTCCCATTCCCGCCTTTCTCATCAGATTCACAAGAGGCAGCAGAAGCATGTATGCGAGCAAGGCAATCGTGACTGGGAGCAGAATGTCCCGGGCAAAACGAAAAGCCATGGCTACGACTGCAAAAGCCAGGAAATGAAGGCATATCTTGATGATTCTTGCATTTCTTTGGTCGGTCTCTGTCATGTAATCGAGGATAAACCCTATTCAACATAAAGGCAAGAAGTGATAATCTGGATTATATGGAAGAGACAATGATTTCAGAAAAGATTCGCATCATTCTTGTGGATACACAGGATGGAGCGAACATCGGAAGCGTCTGCAGGGCAATGAAGACAATGGGGCTTTCGCAGCTGGTTCTTGTGACCGATCGAATATACGACGAGAACAGAGTGAGGACTCTTGCGCTTCACGCCGCTGACCTGTGGGAGAATCGAAAGGAATTCACAAACCTTTCGGAGGCATTGGAAGGCAGCAGTCTTACAGTAGCCGCAACCCGCCGCAAAGGCAAGTTCCGCAAGACTTCAGCATCCAGTCCCGAGCAGTTGGTCAAAATGATTTCAGACATGGGAGACGGGACAGTGTCAATCGTGTTCGGAAGAGAATCCGACGGGCTCACTGACGAGGAAGTCAACAAGTGCAACATGGTTGTGACGATTCCTACAAGCGATGCCTTCCCTTCATTGAATCTGGCACAGTCAGTCCAGATAATCTGCTACTGTCTGTACACCGGTCTCAAGCCATATGGCAGCGGAAAGGCGGTAGTCACAAGTCAGAGAATCGAGGAATCTGCCTCGAACATGATTCAAGCCATTGAAAAAACCGGCTATTTCAAGACAAATGACGAAAAAGTCCTAACAGATTTGTTCTTACGTGATATAATTGCTCGAAGCACGCCGACCGAGGCCGAGCTTCAGAGAATTGAGAAGATATTCACCAAGCTATCAAGAATCAAGGTGCACAAGGAGTTACAATGACATCAAAAGTATATTTTTCCGACTTCAGAATCAGGAGAGATGAGAATCTCGTCGAGAAGTTTGATAGGCTCTATGACCTTGCAGGTCTGGGGTCAATGGACCTCAAGGATAAATTCGTTGCAATAAAGATGCACTTCGGTGAACTGGGCAACTTCGCATATCTTCGCCACAACTATGTCGCAGGACTTGTCTCCTACATCAAGGCTCATGGAGGGAGACCATTTCTCACCGACTGCAACACACTGTACACTGGTTCAAGGACAAATGCCCTCGACCATCTGGAGACTGCCATGCTCAACGGCTTTACATTTTCGACAGTGGGAGCTCAGGTGATCATTGCCGATGGCCTGAAGGGTGACGATGAAGTCGAAATCCCAGTGGAAGGAGCCGTTTATTCAAAGACTGCACTCATTGGAAGAGCACTGGCTGATGCAGACGTCATAATTTCATTGACCCACTTCAAGAGCCATGAATCCACAGGATTTGGCGGATCACTAAAGAATCTGGGAATGGGCGGAGGTTCCAGAGCGGGAAAGAAGGACATGCACAGCAGCTGCAAGCCCCGAATGGGCACTGGCAAATGCATCGTATGCCACAAATGCCAGAAGGCATGTGCCCATGATGCGACTGATTTCTCATCGGGAAAATGTCAGATCGACTATCTCAAGTGTGTCGGATGCGGACGTTGTGTGGAAGCCTGCCCGACAGGAGCGATAATTCCAGGGACAGACGAGAAATTTGCAGTGCTGGATTACAAGATCGCCGAATATACAAAGGCGATTCTGAACGGCAAGCCAAGCTTCCATATTTCATTTGCCATGGATATCTCTCCATTCTGCGACTGCTATGCGAGCAACGATGCCCCGATAGTTCCGGATGTAGGAGTGTTTGCTTCATTTGATCCGATTGCTCTGGATACGGCTTGTGCTGATGCAGTGAACAAAATGCCGATAAATCCAAACAGTCTCCTTGCCGAACGCAATTCATCTGAGCATGACCACTTCTGTGCCCTGCATCAGGAAACCGACTGGCACGCACAGATTCTCCATGGCATTGAGTTGGGTCTCGGTTCTGACAAATACGAACTGGTAGAGATGCGATAGCTTGAGATTTTTCCAAAGCTGAGATATAAACAAGACTAATGGACAAACACAACACTTTATCTGACCGACAGCTGCGCCACGCAAAGAATGCCTTGATTGTGATTACAATCGTGGTGATTCTTGCTGTTCTGAAGTGGTCAAGGGAAGTCAGCATTGTGATTGTTCTTTCCATCTTCCTCTTTCTTCTGCTCAACCCAATAGCACGGAAACTGGAAAAGGCGAAGATTCCACCGATTCTTGCGACAATCATCTCGATGCTTGTTCTGCTGATGGTGATCTTCACTGCAATAATCTTTTTCTTCTACGCTGTGGATCTTCTCATCAGAAC
>JAAYFO010000112.1 GCA_012728215.1 Spirochaetales bacterium
CAAAAAGAAACCGCCGTCATAAGACAGCGGCTTTGCTCCCTTAGGAAAACTCCGGCATCAAGCCTCTGCTTCCTTAGCCTTTTTCTTTGCGAGCTTCTCGGCGTTCTTGATCTTCTCATCATAAGAAGGTGTCTTCTTTGTCAGATCTAGAATAACCATTTCAGCTGCATCGCCAAGACGATTCTGTGTCTTGATAATTCTTGTGTAACCACCCTTTACGTCCACGTACATCGGAGCGATTTCCTTGAACAGTTTGGTCAGCACAACCTCGTCATAAAGATCACGAGCAACGATACGGCGAGCGTGAACGCTGTCAACCTTTGCTCTTGTGATCATCTTCTCAGCCATTCGGCGGACTTCCTTGGCCTTTGCCTCAGTAGTCTCTATTCTCTCGTGGCGGAACAGGGATGTCACCAAGTTCCTCTCAAGAGCCTTACGCTGGCTCGAGCTTCTGCTAAGAGCATTGAATCCAATCTTATGCTTCATCTTTCTCTTCCTTGTGTCCTGGAATCCTGATGGAGGTCTTCAGGACGCTGTAATCTGTCATACCCAAGCTCAAACCCCATTCCTTGAGCTTTTCCTTGATTTCAGAGAGGCTCTTCTTTCCGAAGTTCCTTGTCTTTGCAATCTCATCCTCGGTCATCTTTGTAAGATCTCCGATAGTTCTGATATTTGCATTCTTCAAGCAGTTGCTGGAACGAACAGTCAACTCAAGCTCTTCAACAGAAGTGTTGAGAAGCTTTCGTACATTCTCTTCGCTCTCATCGATCTCATCACTGGCATTCACCATGCTTTCATCAAAATTGATGAAGATTGAGAAATGATCCTTTGCGATCTTTGCAGCTTCAGCAAGTGCATTCTCTGGGGAGATTGTACCATCGGTCCAAACTTCCAGAACAAGCTTATCATAGTCGTTTCTCTGTCCGACACGATACGGCTCAATCGAATACTTAACACGCAGAACTGGTGAGAAAACAGCATCGATAGGAATCACTCCTACTTCTTCCTTGTAGTTCTCGTTGATTTCCGCAGGAACATATCCCCTGGAAAGATCAATCTGAGCTTCAATGTCGAAGTGAGCATCATCCATCATTGTAATCAACTCCAATTCAGGGTTCAGGATATCCACTCTGTTCTTTGCAAAGTCGGCTCCTGTCACTACACCAGGGCCTTTGCATTCAACAAGGATGGTGTTTGACTCAACTTCTTCCGGCATGCATATCTGAAGTTTCTTCAGTCGCGCCAGAATCTCTGCAATGTCTTCCTTGACGTCAGGAATCGCCTGATACTCGCTGGAAATCATATGAGCTCCAGACTCATCATAAAAGGTGATCTTGACACAAGTGATTGCACAGCCCTGAATCGAAGAAAGCAGGACACGCCTCAAAGTATTTCCGATAGTCGTACCGAAACCCCTCTCAAAAGGGGCTGCGATAAACTTACCGTAATTTGCATCAACATTGTCATGTTCCAAAGTAACGGAACGGGGTTTCTTGAAACCCTTCATTAGGTTTTTTCTAGCCATTGTTAATCCTTATCTGGAATACAGCTCAACAACCAACTGCTCGTTAATGTTCTCGAGCTCTTTCACTTCGCTTCTCTGCGGGATGGCGTTGAATGATCCCTTCATAGCATCGATGTCAAGTGTAATCCAAGGAACGGTTCCGTTCTTTGAAAGCTCTGCAAGGTTTTCCTTGACCAGCACCATCTTCTGAGCCTTTGGGCTGAGTGAGATGGAATCACCGACTTTTACTCTGTATGAAGGAATGTCCACTCTCTTTCCATTCACAAAGACGTGGCCATGGTTTACAAGCTGTGAAGCCTGTGCACGGCTGGCAGCGTAGTGCATTCTAAACACAATGTTGTCCAGTCTGCACTCAAGAAGCTTGATGAGGTTCTCACCAGTCTTTCCTGCCATCTTCGACGCAGTTTCGAATGTCAGGAAGAACTGCTTCTCCAACATTCCATAAAGTCTCTTGAGCTTCTGCTTCTCGCGAAGCATAGTACCATAGTCAGTAGGCTTCTTGGAACGGGCTCTTGGGTCCTTTCCTGGGAGACCTGACTCACTTGGGTTGTTCATCGGACAATGTGCTGAGAGACAACGCTGTCCCTTCAGAAACAGCTTGGCTCTTTCAGCCCTGCACAATCTGCATTTTGGTCCTATATATCTTGCCATACTAAAACTGCTCCTTCATCAAATTCTTCTGGTCTTTCTAGGCCTGCATCCATTGTGAGGGATTGGTGTCACGTCACGAATGGATTTAACCACTAGACCAAGAGTTCCAAGTGATCTGATAGCAGACTCGCGTCCCTGACCAGGTCCTTTTACAAACACATTGACTTCACGAAGGCCAAAGTCCATAGCCTTCTTGGCAGCAGTCTCACATGTTGTCTGTGCAGCATAAGGAGTCGACTTCTTAGCTCCGCGGAAACCAAGACCACCAGCACTAGCCCACGACACTGCATTTCCTGTCAGATCGGTGACTGTGATGATTGTGTTGTTGAAGGTTGCCTGAATATAGACATTTCCTTCGTATACAGTCTTCTTTGCTTTGACTTTACGTTTTGCGTTAGCCATCTTCTACTCCTTACTTCTTCTTGCCAGCTACGGTCTTCTTCTTACCCTTTCTGGTACGTGCATTAGTCCTGGTTCTCTGTCCATGCACTGGAAGACCCTTTCTGTGTCTCAATCCACGGTAGCATCCGATATCCATCAACCTCTTGATGTTCAGGGCAGTTTCAGTGCGAAGACGTCCTTCAACCTTGAAATCGCTTTCAATGTACTTTCTGAGCTCTGCAACCTGGTCTGCATTGAGGGTATTGATTCTTACATCAGGATCAATACCTGTCTGCTTACAAATCTCAAGCGCAGAAGTTCTGCCGATGCCGTAGATATAGGTCAAAGCAATCTTTGTAGCTTTATTCGGTAAATCTACACCTGCAATTCTCGCCATTAATGGCCTCCTGATTATTACCTAGAGATGCTATCTCTGTCTCTGTTTATGCTTTGGGTTTTCGCAGATGATCCTGACGACACCCTTTCTTCTTATAACCTTGCATTTGTCACACATAGGCTTGACACTTGCTCTCACTTTCATGACATGCTCCTGTTCTAAAGGTTCTTAGCCTTTCTCTTTCTTTTCGAATCAAAGATACCATCGAAATGGTGGGTCTTCATCTCGGCTTCAATCTGCTTCATTGTATCAAGATCAACTCCAACGAGAATCATCATCGATGTTCCGCCGAACAGCATGGAAACAGCTGCCGGGAACTTGAAGATGATCTGAATCAAAGTCGGAATCAACGCGATGAAGGCAAGGAACAACGAGCCAGGAAGAACAATCCTGTTAAGAACCTTTGTGAGATACACTTCAAGGAAATCTCTTCCATGTGTATCCTTTCCAGGTCTTACACCACGGACGGTTCCACCGTTCTCTCTGATGTTCTTGGCCATCTCCTGAGGATTCAGTGTCACCTGAGTGTAGAAGAAGGCAAAAGCAATGATCAACAAGGTGTAGATAATCAGATAGGGGGCACCCTGAGGATTAAGCCAGTTCGCAAAAGAATTCAACCACTTGACATTAGGTCCAAGCGAACTTGCAATCTGCAGTGGGAATGAAAGGAGTGCCGAAGCAAAAATCACAGGGATGACGCCTGAAGGGTTGATCTTGAATGGGATATAGGTACTCTGAGCACCATACATCTTTCTTCCAACAACTCTCTTGGCATAGTCCACCGGAATCTTTCTCTGACCTTCCTGTTCGCAGACAACAAGTGCTACAACAATAATAAACATGGCAAAAAGAATCACAACAAGAACCGGGTTGTAGGTTCCAGCTGAGACTCCGCTTAAAAGAACTGTAAGAGCGTTTGGAACTCTAGCTACAATTCCTGCGAAGATCAGCAATGAGATGCCGTTTCCGATACCATACTGTGTAATCTTCTCTCCAAGCCAGACAAGGAACATTGTTCCTGTTGTCACTGTAAGCAGTGCAATCAATGTGAAAGGAGTGATTCCAATAGTCAAAGCACCAGGAATCGACTTCGCATAGAATGTCACTACATAAGACTCAATCAGACAAACAACGATTGTACCATAGCGAGTATAGCTCTGAATCTTCCTTCTGCCTTTTGCATCCTGTCCCAGCCTCTTGAGAGATGGGACAATCAGCATGAGGAGCTGCAGGATGATCTGCATTGAAATGTAAGGCATGACACCAAGCATAAACAATGAGAAGTTCGAGAAAGCTCCTCCTGAGAAGAAGTTGAGGTATTCGGTTATACCCATGGACGAGGATGTTGACTGAGCGAGAAAATACTGTTCAAGAACATTTGGATCAATTCCTGGAATTGGAATCACAGTTCCTACTCTGCTCACTATAAGCAGAAGGAGCGAAATGAAGATCTTCTTCCTAAGTTCCTTGATCCTGAACATGTCCACTAAAGCATTTGACATCGCACGTTACCTTCCTATTTGACCTCTCCGCCGGCAGCCTTGATTTTCTCAGCTGCTGCTGCGGAAGTCTTCAATCCTTCGATGACAACCTTCTTTGTTATTTCGCCGTTTGACAAAATCTTCACAAGGACATCCATCCCCTTGACGACATTGAGTTCCTTCAAGGATGCAACATTGACAACTTCACCGTCCTCGAATTTCTCACTCAAGGTGTCAAGTGAAACTGCAACATATTCTTTCTTGAAAGGATAGTTGGAGAAACCTCTGCGGGCAACCTTTCGATACAAAGGCATCTGTCCGCCTTCAAATCCAGGTCTGACTCCACCGCCTGAGCGTGAGTTCTGGCCATTGTGACCGCGACCGGATGTGCGTCCCTTTGAGGACGCTCCGCGACCGACAATCGTTTTCTTGACTGTGGCGCCTTCTGGTTTTACAATCTGTGCCATTTAAATCTCCTCGACCTTGACCAAGTGCTGAATCACTCTGATCATTCCCAAAGTGACAGGATTTGCATCCTTAGTCACTGAACTGCTGATCTTTCCAAGTCCCAGAGCC
This sequence comes from Spirochaetales bacterium, assembly GCA_012728215.1. Classification (GTDB taxonomy): domain Bacteria; phylum Spirochaetota; class Spirochaetia; order Sphaerochaetales; family Sphaerochaetaceae; genus JAAYFO01. The sequence continues at coordinate 5,012 of JAAYFO010000112.1, forward strand.
TTAGCTGTCTTCCTCTGTGCGGGAAGCGAACCTGCGAGACTCTTGACTAAAACGATTTTTACCTGCTTTGCCATAATCAACCCCAGATTTCCTTTACAGACTTGCCTCTGATCTTTGCGACTTCCGCGGCAGTCATCAAGTGCTCAAGACCATTGAATGTGGCCTTGACTGTATTGATGGCATTCTTGGAACCCAGCGACTTGCAGAGAATATCAGTGATTCCGCAGGCTTCGCAGACTGCACGAACCGAGCTTCCAGCAATAACTCCTGTTCCAGGGGCTGCCGGGCGCATCACTACTGTCGCACTCTTGTACTGTCCGATGATATCGTGAGGAATAGTTCCGTTCTTCACCTGGATGTCCAACATCTTTTCCTTGGACTTCTCGGTGGCCTTCTTCACTGCTTCGCTGACATCATTGGCCTTTCCAAATCCGAACCCAACCTTGCCCTTCTGGTTTCCAGAAATGACAATTGCTGAGAAGGACTGTCTTCTTCCGCCCTTTACAGTCTTGCTGCATCGCTTGATCTTGACAGTTTTCTCGAAGAATTCCTTTTCTCTGGGTTCTCTTCTTTCTCTTCGACCGAAGCGTCTGTCTCCTCTGCCTTTGAAGTTCCTTGCGGGCTTCTCAGCAGCAGGTGCCTCAGCAGCCATCACTGGCTCTGCTACGGCGATTTCCTCTTTCTTAATATCTTCTGTTTCCACGATGTCCCCCTAGAACTTGACGCCAGCCTTGCGGGCGCCATCGGCAATTGCCTTCACGATTCCATGATAGAGATAGCCGTTTCTGTCGAACACGACAGTCTCGACCTTATTCTCAAGGCATCTCTTTCCAACAATCTCTCCGAGCTTTGCGGCGTTTTCGACATTGTTTCGGACTCCCTTGAGGTCGCCCTCAACGGTACTGGCGGAAACCAGCGTGCGTCCCATACTGTCGTCAATCACCTGGACATACATGTGGAGGTTGCTTCGGAAAACTGTCATTCTTGGTCTTTCTGTAGTACCAGTAATGGACTTCCTGATATGAAGTTTCCTTTTAGCGTGCTTTCTGTTTTTATCATCAATTCTGCTCATACTTGCATCCTACCACTATTTCTTACCGCCGGTCTTTCCGACTTTACGACGAATGACCTCGGTGTCATACTTGATACCCTTGCCCTTGTAAGGTTCAGGACCTCTAAGTCCACGAATCTCTGCACTGATCTGACCGACCTGCTGCTTGTCAATGCCGCTGACCTTGATCTTTGTCGGGCCTTCAAGAGTGATTTCAATCCCCTTAGGAATCACATACTCAATGATGGTCGAATAACCAAGGTTCAGAATAAGAAGATTTCCCTTCAAATCCGCACGATAGCCGACGCCGTTTATCTGAAGGACCTTTGTGTAGCCCTTGGTAACGCCTTCGACCATATTGTGAATCAGCATTCTGTACAGACCCTGATATGCATTGGACGCATTCGTGTCATCCGCACGAGAGACTGTGATTTGATTATTCTTGACTTCAATCACAACTTCCGGTCTGTTTTTCTCTGACAAGGTTCCCTTGGGTCCCTTGACGGAAATCAGACCATTTGCCTGAGTCAGTTCCACTCCATGAGGCAGCTCAACCGGTAATTTTCCAATACGTGACATATCTTACTCCTTACCATACCTTGCAAATCAGCTCACCGCCAACCTGCTTTTCTGCTGCTTTCCTTCCGGTGAGAACTCCGGAGGAAGTTGAAACAACGACGATTCCAAGCCCATTGTAAATCCTCGGCATTTCCTTATAACCGGAATAAACACGTCGGCCGGGAGTCGATACGCGATCGATTCCGTGAATGACCGGAGCCTGTTTGTCATCGTACTTCAGATAGACTCTCAAGCAGGAAATACCATCCTTGGAGACTTTCTTAAAGTTCTTGATAAAGCCCTCGTTCTTCAGGATCTTTACAATCTGAAGCTTGAGCTTCGAACTTGTGATATCTACTTTTTCATGCCTTGCAAGACTGCCATTGCGAATCTTAGTCAGCATATCAGCAACTGGATCACTTACTGCCATCTTACTTCTCCTACCAACTAGATTTGGTCACGCCAGGAATCTGGCCTTCGCTTGCAAGCTTGCGGAAGCAAATCCTGCACATTCCAAATTTTCTCATATATCCACGGGGCCTTCCGCAGATCTTGCAGCGATTATAGGATCGAGTACTGAACTTCGGAGTCCTGTTCGCCTTTATGATCATTGATTTCTTAGCCATTTTTCTCTCCTACCTTATTTGCTGAACGGCATGCCGAGCTTCTTCAGAAGAGCATAGCCTTCTTCGTCAGTCTTGGCGGTAGTAACGATAGCAACATTCAAGCCGCTGATTCTTTCGATCTTGTCGAAATCAATCTCGGGGAAAATTATCTGCTCGGTAACTCCGAATGAATAGTTTCCGTGTCCGTCGAAAGAGTTCGGCTTTACTCCTCTGAAGTCCTTGACTCGTGGAAGAGCAATGCAGATCAGCCTTTCAAGGAAGAACCACATATTGTCACCACGGAGAGTAACCATCGCTCCAATCTCCATTCCTTCACGAAGCTTGAAGTTTGCAATGGACTTGCGAGCCTTTGTTCTTACAACGTGCTGTCCGGTGATCTGCTCAAGTTCCTTTACAGCAGCATCAAGAAGCTTCTTGTTCAGAATAGCCTCTCCGACACCAACGCTTACAACAATCTTCTCGATACAAGGAACCTGCATTCTGGATTTGAAATTGAAATCCTTGGTGAGTGCTGGAACAACTTCTTCGAGATATTTCTTTTTAAAGTTAGGTATGAACTTCTCTTCCATTATACAGTCTCTCCAGTCTTCTTGGCAAAACGGACTTTCTTTCCGTCTGTTCCAACCTTGTATCCGACCTTGCTTGTCTCGCCTGTCTTCTGGTTAACTACCAGAGCGACATTGGAAACATGAATCGGAGCTTCGATCTTGGAGATTCCACCTTTATCCTGAGCGTTTCTCTTCTTCATGGTCTTGCTGACCATGTTAACGCCAAGGACATAGACTCTCTCGTTTTCCGTGTCGACACTGACGATCTTGCCGGACTTTCCTTTTTCCTTTCCAGCGATCACCTTTACGACGTCATTTTTCTTAAGTCTCATAGACATCTCTCCTACAACACTTCCGGCGCAAGTGAAACAATCTTCATGTAGCCGTTTCGCAGTTCACGAGCGACTGGCCCGAAAATACGCTTCCCGCGTGGGTTATTGTTGGCATCAATGACAACGCATGCATTATCATCGAACCTGATATAGGTACCGTCAGGTCTTCGGTATTCCTTACTTACACGCACAATGACAGCTCTCAGAACATCGCCTTTCTTGATGGCTGCGTTCGGAAGAGCATCCTTGACTGCTACTACAATGATGTCACCGATACCAGCAATGTACCTATGGCTTCCGCCCAGTACCTTTATGCACTGAACACGCCTGGCTCCGCTGTTATCCGCAACCTTCAAATAAGTCTGCATCTGAATCATAACCGCACTCCTTATTTTGCCCTTGCGATAATTTCGCTAAGGCGCCAGCAGGTATCCTTGCTGTAGTGACGACACTCGACGACACGCACTGTGTCTCCGATGTGGGCCTCATTACTCTCATCGTGAGCCTTGACCTTCTTGGTCATGGTCACATACTTCTTGTAAAGAGGGTGCAACCTTCTGGCTTCAATGGCTACGACGATAGTCTTGTCCATCTTGTCGCTTGTAACCAGACCTGTAAAACTCTTTTTATTACCTTCCATATCTCACGCCCCTCGTTTACTTGTTTTTCCTGATGCCCAAGGCATATTCATGAATCACGGTGTTCAGACGAGCAAGCTTTCTCTTAGTCGTCCTGAGAGCCAGAGGATTGTCAAGATGAGTGATCACCTTATTCATTCTGAGCTCGAGATATTCCTTGCGAAGATCTTCGCGTGCTTTTACGAGTTCATCGTAAGATAGTTTTTCATATGAATTCTTCATAACTTACTCCACAACCCTCTTGGCAACGAACTTGGTCTTGATTGGAAGCTTCTGAGCAGCAAGGCTGAGTGCTTCACGGGCAACTGTCTCATCGACACCACCCATCTCAAACAGCATTGCGCCGGTCTTCACAACTGCGACCCATCCTTCCGGGTTGCCCTTTCCATTTCCCTGTCTTGTTTCAGCAGGCTTCTTGGTGAAAGGCATATCAGGATAGATTCTGATCCAGACCTGACCGCCACGCTTGATGTGACGTGTCATGGCAACTCTGGCTGCCTCAATCTGTCTGTTGGTAATCCACTTTGGCTCAAGAGCCAGCAGGCCGAACTCACCGAAGGCAACAGTATTGCCACGATGAGCTACCCCATCTGTCGTGCCTCTCTGCTTTTTTCTATACTTTATTCTTTTTGGACTAAGCATTGACTTCAGCTCCTTACTTCGGCTGCCGGCACTGCATCTTCGGATTTCTCCAGTTCAGCGGCTTTTCCGGCCTTGTCATAGATTTCACCATTGAATACCCAGACCTTGACGCCGATGGCGCCGAAACTGGTGTTTGCAGTGGAAAATCCATAATCGATATCAGATCTGAGTGTATGAAGAGGAATTCTTCCTTCCTTCATCCATTCCGACCTTGAAATCTCAGCTCCACCAAGACGTCCGGAAACCCTGATCTTGATTCCCTGAACACCGGCCATTGTAGCCTTCTGAATTGCGTTCTTGAGAACTCTCTTGTAGGAACCTCTTGCAACCAGCTGGCGGGCGACACTTGCTGAAATCAGCTGGGCGTCCTTCTCTGAATGCTCAATGCTCCTGATCTTGATCTGAATCGTCTTCGAGGAGAGCTTCTGAAGACCGTTGGAAAGCTTCTCAACGGTAGCACCCTTTGTTCCGATGATTACACCAGGTCTGCTTGTGCTGATGAGAAATGTGATTCTCTGCGGCTTTCTGCTGATCTCAACACTGGATATCTCTGCACCCTGAACCTCAGGTGCTGCAAGGAGAGCCTTGCGGAGTCTGAGATCTTCATGAAGGGTCTCGGTATAATCCCTTGGATCAACATACCACTTTGACTGCCAGGTCTTATTGATTCCGACCCTAAGTCCAATTGGATTAACTTTCTGTCCCATTTATTCCTCCACCCTTTCGCTTACAGCGACTGTGATGTGTGACATTCTCTTGAGAAGGATATCACGCTTTCCATGTGATCTGGCCCAGACTCTCTTGAGTCTCGGACCTTCGTCGACAAGAAGCTGAGAAACAACGAGCTGCTCCTCATCAAGCTTCCTGTTGGCAACAGTGGCGTTGGCTACTGCTGACTGGAGGACCTTGAGGATGAGTCTGGCTCCCTTCTGAGGCATGGCCTCAAGGATTCCGACTGCTTCGTAGTAAGGCTTCTGCCTCACCAGATTCGCAACAGGACGGACCTTGCTAGGGGAAACCATAAGGTACTTGGCAATTGCCTTATATTCTTTTTTTGCTTCCATTTCCTTAACCTGCCTTTACTCTGCTGCCGGAGCTGAAGCTGCGGCGGCTGGTTTCGCTGCTGGAGCAGCTGCTTTAGAAGGACCGGCTGCGCTAGCCCTCTTGTCAGAATTGACATGCGAACGGAAAATCCTTGTAGGAGCAAACTCTCCCAGCTTGTGTCCGACTAGGTTATCAGTCACATAAACCGTCACCCAGGACTTCCCATTGTATACGTTGATGTTCAGACCAATCATATCAGGTGTAATCGTAGAACTACGAGAATACGTCCTGATAATCTGCGTCTGGTTAGCCTTGTTTGTCTGTTCGACCCTCTTTGCCAATTTTTTATCAACAAATGGGCCCTTTTTAATTGACCTTGACACGATATACTCCTACTACTTCCGTTTGGACTTGATGATGAACTTTCCTGAAGGCTTCTTCTTGGAACGTGTCTTGGCACCCTTGGTGGGCTTGCCCCACGGAGTGACAGGATGACGTCCTGCTGCTGTCTTGCCTTCTCCACCTCCATGCGGATGGTCAACTGGGTTCATGACAACACCACGGACCTTAGGACGCCTGCCAAGATGACGGCTTGCACCGGCTTTTCCAAGAGTCACGTTCATGTGATCTTCATTGCCGAGCTGGCCGATAGTGGCAAAGCATTCATCAAAAACCATTCTCATTTCGCCTGAAGGAAGTCGAAGAGTAACATAGTCTCCTTCCTTTGCTACGATGGAAGCTCCATTTCCTGCACTGCGTACAAGCTGACCACCACGACCGCAGGTCAACTCAACGTTGTGAACAGTGACTCCGAGGGGAATGTTCTTCAGTGGAAGTGCGTTTCCTACTGAAAGAGGAGCAGTTGCTCCGCTGATTACAGTAGATCCTACAGTAAGCCCCTTTGGAGCGAGGATATAGCGCTTCTCACCGTCGGCGTAGAACACCAACGCGATGTCTGCACTGCGGTTTGGATCATATTCAATGGTCTTTACAGTACCAGGAACATCATACTTGCAGCGCTTGAAATCGATGATACGATAAGCACGCTTGTGTCCACCACCTCTTCGGCGCATTGAAATGCGACCGAAATCATCACGTCCAGCTCTCTTTGGAAGACTGGTTGTGAGTGACTTCTCTGGCTTCTGGGCAGTGATGCCGGTTCTGACGAGCAACGCTCTCTCTCTCAGGCCGGGGGTATTTGGTTTGAATGTTTTCAATGGCATAACCTATCTCCTTATACGCCTGCGAATGCAGAGATTGTCTCACCCTTGGAAAGAGTGACAATTGCTTTCTTCCAGTTTCGGGTTGAGCCGAGAATCTGTCCGCCCTTGCCTCTGCTGAACTTCGGCTTTCCCTTCACATTAATTACATTGCAGCTTGTCGGGTTGACCTTGTACAGGGCAGCGACAGCAGCGCAAATCTGAAACTTATTCGCCCTGGAATCAACTCTGAAAGTATATTTCGGGCATTCCATAGCTCTGGCGATGTTTGATTTCTCGCTAAGCACCGGTGCGATGATTACTTGATCTGGTCTCACTTTCGCCACCTTCCTTTAGTCAAAGAATCCGTTGAGATTCTTGGCGGCGCCCTCAAGCATCAGGATCTTTCTTCCGTAGAGAAGTTCCTTGGCACTGAGCTTGTCATATGAGAGGATGCGGAGATACGGTATGTTCTTCGCAGCTCTTCTCAGCATGACGTCATCGTCCTTGAGAATCAGAACTGTTCTTTTCTCATCTGAAACAAAGGCCTTCACGACTTTCGCCACATCCTTTGTCTTTCCAATTTCACTTGTGAAGTCTTCGATGACCACAAGTCTGTCTTCCTTGGCCGAAAGAGTGAGCAGTGACTTCATTGCAAGTCTCTTCACCTTCTTTGGTATCGCGTAGCTGTAGTCTCTTGGTCTTGGTCCGAAAATCGTTCCACCACCGACTCTGATAGGAGACTTCTTGTCTCCCATTCTAGCATTGCCCGTGCCCTTCTGCTTGTAAGGCTTGGCATTGCTGTAGTTGACTTCAGCTCTTGTCTTCGTGCAGGCAGTGCCGACACGCCGATTGGCCAGCTCATTGTTCACAGCATAGTAGATCGAACCGTTGCTGACCTCAATGTTGAAAACCTCATCATTGAGCTCTATGGTTCTTACTTCCTTGCCTTCTGTAGAATAAACTTTAGTATCCATATCCTGCCCCTACTTCTTCACCGCTTTCTTGACGATGACTGTGCTGGAAGTCGGTCCAGGGATTGCGCCCTTCACCATGAGAACCTGCAGAGTCTCATCCACGCGGACGACACGAAGGTTCTGAACGGTTACCTTGTCCACGCCCATGTGTCCAGCCATGTGATGCCCCTTGAATACCTTTGAAGGAGTGGAGCACATTGCTGTACCACCGAGATCCCTATGGAACTTGGAACCATGGGTAGCTCTTCCGCCAGCATGACCGAAACGCTTGATACCGCCCTGAAAGCCCTTTCCCTTGGAAGTTCCAGTGACATCAACAAATGAAATGTCCTTGAAAAGATTCACATCAAGCACGTCGCCCTTTTTGACGTCCTGCTCGAAATCACGAAATTCAACAAGGCTCTTCTTAGGATCGCATACGTCCTTGAACTGCCCTGCATATGGCTTTGTCACGCGGTTTTTCTTCATATCGAATGAACCCAGAACAGCAGCTTCATAGCCATTGCTCTCAACGGTCCTTTCCGCGACAACTACGTTGCCTTCAATTTTTATAACAGTCACAGGTGTGAGTCTGCCGTTGGCATCGAAGACCTGTGTCATTCCAACTTTTTTGCCGATAAGCCCTAACATCTCTTACCTCAACTTACTGCTTGATCTCTACGTCTACACCGGCGGGGAGCTCAAGCTTCATAAGAGCATCCATTACCTTTGTGTTAGGATCAATAATGTCAATCAGACGCTTATGCGTTCTCATTTCAAATTGTTCACGAGACTTTTTGTTTACGAAGGGTGATCTCAGAACAGTATACTTGTTAATGCGTGTAGGAAGAGGTACCGGTCCTGATACTTGTGCACCAGCCTTCACGACTGTCTGAACAATTGACAAAGCACTCTGTTCGACAAGTTCGACATCAAACCCTCTAAGCTTCACACGAATTCTTTCGTTAGCCATTTTTCCTCCAAAGAACAGGTCTTGTCCCGGCTAATCGGGACAAGACATTCGATAAATTTATTTGTCGATTTCAGTGACCTGACCAGAAGCAACGGTTCTTCCGCCTTCACGAATTGCGAAGCGAAGTCCCTTGTCCATGGCGATCGGGTGAATAAGCTCGACCAGAATGGTTGAGTGGTCACCAGGCATGATCATGCTGACGCCTTCAGGAAGATTGACAGTACCGGTGATATCGGTTGTTCTGAAATAGAACTGTGGGCGATATCCGCTTACGAATGGAGTATGACGTCCACCCTCTTCCTTCGAAAGAACGTAGATATGTCCCTCGAACTTGGTGTGCGGTGTGATTGTCTTCGGCTTTGCAAGAACCTGTCCACGGACAACTTCCTTCTTGTCAACACCTCTGAGAAGAGCACCGATGTTATCTCCGGCTTCTCCCATATCAAGGATCTTGTTGAACATCTCAACGCCTGTGCAGACTGTGTCCTTTGTCGGGAAGATTCCAACGATGGAGACAGGGTCATTAACCTTGACAGCTCCACGCTCGACTCTTCCGGTAACGACTGTTCCACGTCCGGAAATTGTGAAGATGTCTTCAATCGGCATCAGGAAAGGCTTGTCCAGATCTCTGGTTGGAAGTGGAATGTAAGTATCCATTGCCTCAAGAAGATCGTCCAGGCACTTTATTGCTTCCGGATTGTCCGGCTCTGTCATTGCATGATATGCGCTTCCTCTGATGACTGGGCAGTTTGCTCCGTCAAATCCATTGGAAGTAAGGATGTCTCTGACTTCCTCTTCTACGAGATCAGCAAGTTCAGGGTCATCGACCTGGTCCATCTTGTTGATGAAAACGATGATTACTGGCACGCCGACCTGACGAGCAAGGAGAATGTGCTCCTTGGTCTGAGCCTTTGGACCGTCATCAGCAGCAACTACGAGGATTGCTCCGTCCATCTGTGCAGCACCGGTGATCATATTCTTGATGTAGTCTGCGTGGCCCGGGCAGTCAACGTGAGCATAGTGTCTGTGTTCAGACTGATACTCAACGTGTCTTGTGTTGATGGTGATTCCTCTTGCCTTCTCTTCTGGAGCGTTGTCGATCTCATCGTAATTCAAGACCTTATCACCGAACTTTCTTGCGCAATGCATTGTGATTGCTGCTGTCAGCGTGGTCTTACCATGGTCAACGTGACCGATGGTTCCGACGTTTACGTGTGGCTTTGTTCTCTCAAATTTTTCCTTTGCCATCAGATTCCTCCTTGTGACTTCCTAGTCACAAAAAAACGATAAATGAAATGTGCTCTAAAGGCACAACGCCTTTACCAACTTTCTATTCGAGACACACCGCACCATCAGCGTAAAAGGGGAATCCAGAGGTCAGTCGCCGCAACGGGCGATTGACATAGCACAGAATTTAAAAAACTGCATCTGGAACCACCTTATCACAATCAAGTGATCGGTTTGGCTCATGGTCAAAAAGGGAAATGCATAGCATTCGCCCAAAATGACACCTTTGCCAATATAGATAAAAGGGAAAAAGTTGTCAATACATGATGAATAAAAACCAGCAATTAAACGAAATAACTATAATTCGACTTAGTTTTGGTTCGATTTCCTCGCTAACAAACTGTATTGAAATCCACAGAAGCATTTCTTTGAAATCAATTTAACGCCACCGGATGGACTTCTTTGATTATTTCTTTTCCATTG
>JAAYFO010000113.1 GCA_012728215.1 Spirochaetales bacterium
GAAAGCCATTCCAGTCATCCTATTGCTCTTTCGATAATCAAGGCTCATGGTGGCCACATAGACAGCAGCAGGATAGGATACATTCATGAAATGGCAGGAATGGGAATCGAAGCTCAGATCGATGGCCGGACAATATACATCGGAAATGGCAAGCTTATGGACAGCGTGCACGCCGACTGGCATGAGTGTCGCAAGAACGGCACTGTGATTCATCTGGCAGAAGAAAACTGCTATCTGGGACATATAGTGATCTCCGACACAATAAAGAGCAATGCAGCTGATGCAATCGCACAATTGAAAAAGCAAGGGGTTGTCCAGACCGTAATGCTGACAGGTGATACAAAAAAGGCAGCCGAACCAGTTGCAAGGGAACTCGGAATAGACATGCTCGAATCAGATCTTCTTCCCGGAGGAAAGGTCGCCTGCATAGAATCACTCCTGGGCAAGGACAGTACAGTCGCCTTCATAGGAGATGGAATAAACGATGCACCGGTTCTCATGCGAAGTGACGTAGGAATTGCAATGGGTGCAATGGGAAGCGATGCCGCGATAGAATCTGCAGACGTCGTCATCATGGACGACAATATTTCTCGAATTCCTCAGGCAATGAGAATTGCCGGAAAGACGATGAGAATCGTCCACCAGAACATCTCTCTTGCAATCGGTGTGAAGTTTCTCGTAATCGGGCTCGGAGCCTTCGGACTGGCTGGCCTTTGGGCCGCAGTGTTTGCAGATGTTGGCGTAATGCTGATTGCCGTCATCAACTCTCTGCGGGCTTTAAGGCCTTGAATACGTTGACATCCATATCGACCGGCAGAGCTCCAAATCCAGCCAGTTCAGGACAACCCGGAATGCTGAAGAGGAAGAACCTCATTATTCCCATTTTCCCCGCTTCGTCGGCCATAGGATAATCTTCCTGAAAGTAATCATGATTTTCCAAACGTGCCATTATGGAAGCCATATTCATTTCCTTCAGGAACAATTCTCGGTACTCGGGTGCAATCCTCAGGGAAAAATGCTCCATTGAAGCATCGAATTTCTCGTCAAAGTGGAACTTGCCGGAATTGAAGAGAGTGCCGAATATATCTTCACCAGGGCTGAGAAGCAGGATGAAATCATAATACTGCTGAACTAGACTGTCGGCAATGATCTGATTGAATTTCTCCGAAGATACATCAAAGCTCAGAATGAATGCTGTAAGCTCCTCTGTATCAGGATTTCTTGACAATTCAACTTCACTGTGAATCCAGATTCTCAGTCCATTGAAGAAAACCTGATACGAAGCTTCCTTATGGTTTATGCCGTTTTGGTAACAAGTCATCAGATTCTTGCGGTCTAAGGACACTAAGGTCTCTCTGGACTTATCATCTGCAGCACAATCCTTCAATGACTGAATCAGTCCATCATAGCTCCTGCAGCTGGCGAATGGAGTTCTCAGTCTTCCATATGCATTCAGGACCTTGTTGTCGGTGATGTTCACCTCATAGGCGTTGAGTCCCTTGGTCGCAGCCGCACTCAGCTCCGACTTCTGCTTCATGAACCGATTTATCTTCTCCATGTCAGATGAAATGTCACGATTCATTCCAACCATCCTTTCAATCTCACCGTACCTGTTGGCAAGAGGAAGCATCTTCAATTGATACATCTTCCAGTTTCCTGCCCCTGATTTGCTGTAGTTCGCCTTGTAAGAGAAGCATACTCTCTCTCCATGCAATATGGCTTTTCTGCTTTCCTCGCGGAATTTTTCACAATAATCAGGATGGACATTCCCTATTATGTCGAATTTGCCTTTCAGCAATGGTCCATTGGAATCCATCAGTTTTTCAGTAACCGATGTCTTGAGGTTGTATACGAAGGCAAAGTCTCCCGGATCTGTCGCCATCTGCAGCAGACAGGAAAGGATTCTATCCTGATCATGCATTGGCGCTGCAGTTCCTATTGCACGCACAGGAATACCATTCTCAAATACTGTCGTGTATCTCAATTCAATCTGAATCAGTTCGTTGCCGGATGTGCAGAAATGAAGCTGGGTGCATATCTTGCTCACCCCTTCACTGATATTCTTGTGAATCAACTTGAAAGTTTCAACATCAGCCTTGGCAATCTTTCCTTCACAGAAAGTCCTCACCAGATCATTCACATGCTTAGCAAGTCCCAGCATATGGCTTGAATATTCAGAGAATTCGGCTGAGCCGTCTTCCGGATAATAGACCCATGAAAACAGCTCTGCCTGCTCTTCTGCCTTGAAGAGCATCCTGCATGTATCAGAAGTCTCGGTAAGCAGGTTGTATTCCCTTGTTATGGAGGTGAATGCCATGACAAGTATCCGCCTTCCTGATTCATCATAGCAGGAAGACGAAGTGACCTTGACCCACTTTTTCCGGTTTTCGTAAAGCTTAGGACGGAACACAAGCTCCATTGACTTGCCCTTTTCAATGAAGTCTTCGAACTGTCTCAAAAATACGTTGACATACTTCTTGTCCACCAGCTGTTCGAATACATCCTTTGAGCTGAGGATATCCATGAAGACTTCGTTTGTGACACCAATGATCATCGGCAATTGATTGTTAAAGAAAACAGGCATGTAACGGTTGTCTTCTTCAGAGAACCTGAACATCACGATACCCACCGGAGTGGCTGTCTCCAAAGTTCTCATCAGTTCCTGAGATTCCTCATGCATCGTAGGCATCACATCGTTCTCGTCTTTCTTCCCACCTAGAAGCTTCACAAAGAGCATAGGAAAACCAATCTGAGTAGAGCAAATGCTATGGATGTTGCACCATGAATATGTGTAGCATTCCTGATTCATCCCATGGATGATGCTGTCCACTTCAAAGCTTTCGCCATTTTGGGCTCTTGAAAGAAGCTTTGAGATCTTGTCAGAATCTTCAGCGGCAAGCGAAGAAAGCGGATCAGCTCCGAACTTCCTTGCAAAGGAAGCGTTGCAGTAAAGCATTGTCGGGCAGTCTTCACCGGCAATCAAGGCAATTCCTTCATCCAGATGAGAAAGACATCCAGAAGCAAGATTCTTGATCCATTCCCGCCAAAGATGAGACTTCATTTCTCCCTCGGTATTCATTGCTGTTATGAGGATCATTGCATTGGATTCCGAGCCACCAAGGAAAGTCACTGTCCGCTTGATCAGAGAAGCAGGCTGATCAGGAACAGAGACCTCAAAGAAACGCTCCACCGAGCATTTGTTCTTTACAGCATCGGTTATCTGCCGGATTTCATCATCATTGGGATAATCGCTTAGCTTCCAGACTTTTCTTGTAGCCCTGACTGAATAATCGGAAGGGATATTGAAGAACTCAAAGAATTTGTGATTTGCACGAATCAACTCGATCTTATCAGTAGTATAGTCAAAGAAAGCGGCTCCAATTCCCATGCCTTCAAAGACCTTGGAAAGAAGGGTGTTGGCTCCGAGAAGCTCCTTTGCAGGCATAGAAATGGGAGGAGGAGAAGGAATTTGCACTCTTGCATGACAGCTGTATTCATTCCTAAACACCTCGAATTCCTTCAAAGGGATCGGTCTGGAGAAATAAAAGCCCTGGAACAGATTGCAACCAATGCTGGAGAGGAAATCAAGCTGCTTCACAGTCTCCACTCCTTCGGCGATGGTTCCGATTCCTATCCA
>JAAYFO010000114.1 GCA_012728215.1 Spirochaetales bacterium
CAATCATAGCAGAGATCTTGCATGGGCACATTTATGCCCTTTTTAGCTCCTCCCAAGCTCTAAAGCTGGGTATTTCCCAAGGTTTAGGCTCTTCGCCTAAACCTTCTAAGACACTGTCAGTTCATATTACAACCGGGCCTGCTTCGTGGCGATGGTTCTTTTTATTGACAAAAGTAAGAAAAGGGCAGATACTTAAAATAAGTAAGAAAAGTATAACAAATGAGGCGTGCAATGGAAAAAAATGGAAGATACATTGGGACTGCAAAGATCGGACCGAAGGGACAGATTGTGATTCCAAAGGAAGTAAGAGACTCCTTTTCGCTCAAGGCAGGAGATCAGCTGATAATTCTCAGTGATCCGGAAAGGGGGATTGCACTTCACCGATTTGATTATTTCTCATCAATTTCCGAGGCAATTGTCAACGGAAATCTCAAGGCTGAGGATTCCGTGATTGGCTCTGAAACGCTTGCTTCGGCAGTAAAGGATCTGGAAAAGAAATGACAAGTGGTATTGAAATCAAGGGTCTGACCAAGCGATTTTCTCAGAATGTCGCTGTGGATCATCTGAATCTGGATATCAAGGGGAATTCGCTCTTTGCGCTTCTCGGAGTGAATGGCGCAGGCAAGACGACTCTGATAAAGATGCTTTGCTGTCTGAGCCGTCCTGATGAGGGTGATGCCTTCATCCATGGTAAATCGATTCGCTCAGAGAGCATGCAAGTGAAGAAGATAATAAATATTTCTCCTCAGGAAACGGCAATAGCACCATTGCTGACGGTAAGGGAGAACCTTGAGTTCTCGGTCGGCATATATGGTCATCCACATTCTGAATGCAGGGCACTGGCCGACGGCATGATAAATGAAATGAGTCTGAAGGAAGTTGAGAAGAAGACTGCCAGGACTCTTTCCGGTGGATGGCAGAGGCGCCTTTCCATTGCCATGGCTCTGATAACCTCACCCAAGGTCCTGTTCCTTGATGAGCCTACGCTGGGGCTTGACGTCATTGCAAGAAGAGAGCTTTGGAATGTGATTCAGTCCCTGCGAAGCCGTATGACGATCATCTTGACCACTCATTATCTGGAGGAGGCGGAGGCTATTGCAGATCGGATCGGGATAATGGCGGAAGGAAAGCTCAAGGCTGTCGGTACCGCTGATGAGCTCAGGCAGATGTCTGGCAAGCAGAATTTCGAGAATGCCTTCATAGCAATCGCAAAGGGGGAAATCAGATGAAAATGTTATGCTTCGCTTCAAGAAACACCAAGGAAATGGTTCGTGACAAGCTGAATCTGATGTTCGGAATCGGGTTCCCTGTAGTCTTGCTGCTTCTGCTTACTGCAATTCAGGCCAATATTCCTGTGGAGCTGTTCAGCTTGGACCATCTGACTCCCGGTGTGTGCGTATTCGGGCTTTCATTCGTTTCGCTGTTTGCCGGTCTGCTGATATCAAAGGACAGAGGTTCTTCTTTGGTTCTACGGCTTTTCACTTCTCCGATGACGGGAAGTGATTTCATCTTCGGCTACACATTGCCTTTGGTGATTGTATCCCTTGGGCAGATTGCACTGACTGTACTGGTTGCTGTACTGCTGGGACTTCGGCAGGGCTTTGCCAACATCCTTCTCTTGGTTGTGGTCTTGTTGCCTGTGGTTCTTTTGAACATAGGTCTTGGACTGCTGTTTGGTACTGTCCTCAATGACCGTCAAGTCGGTGGAATCTGCGGTGCTCTTTTGACTAACCTCACGGCATGGCTGTCAGGGACGTGGTTTGATCTCAAGCTCGTAGGCGGGGTGTTCGAGGCTATTGCAAATGCATTTCCATTTGTCCATGCAGTGAATGCCGGGCGAGCTGCGCTTTCGGGTGATTGTTCGGCGATCTTTCCGGATATCCTTTGGGTCATTGGCTATTCAGTTGTGATAATGCTGGCTGCAATAATCGTATTTTCCCGTCGCATGAAGAGCGATTGGAATGGGAAGTAGTCACTTCACATCAAATCCATGAACCCAGTCTGATTTCAGATAATAGACGAAAAATATGCCGGCGCTGAGAAGCCATGTTATCGGATAAGCCCAGAACACTGCGACGATGTCGTGTAAAAAGTAAGTGATTGTCTCTATGTATGCAACTCTGAATATGCACCAGGCTCCAAGCATGACGAACATCGGGACCTTGGATTTCCCGGCTCCTCTGAGTATCCCTGCAAAGCAGTGGGAAATGGCTAGGGCGAAATAGAACAGCGATGTGGTGGTGTTCTTCAGGGCTCCGATTCTCACGGCTTCGCTGTCTGATGTGAACAGCTCCACAAGCTGCGGTGCAAAGATGAATGAGATTATGCCAATGGCTTGCGACACTATGATGGTGGATATGATGCCGAAGTTCGCACCTTTTTTTGCCCTGTCATACTGTCTGGCACCCAGATTCTGCCCGACATACGTGGACATGGACATGGCAAGGCTTGTGATTGGTATGAACACGAATCCTTCCAGCCTTGCCGAAGCTCCGTAGCCCGCAACCGCGGCTGCTCCGAAGATGTTGACATTGGACTGAACTATGACATTTGCGAAGGCGATCACCGAGTTCTGGATTCCCGATGGGAGTCCTATGGAGATGATCTCCTTCAGAATCGGACGATTTATCCGTATCTTTTTAAGTGAGACTCTGTGCACGTCGTTCACTCGTGACAGCTTTGCAAAGGACAGTATCACCGATAGAAGCTGAGCGATCATCGTTGCCCATGCGGCACCGGCGACTCCCCAGCCGAATACCGCCACGAAGAGGAGATCGAGTATGACGTTGGCCACGGATGAGATCACCAGGTAGTACAGCGGGTGCTTGCTGTCTCCGACTGCCTGAAAGATTCCTGAAGCGGTGTTGTAGAGGGCCAGGGTGATTATCCCTGCAAAATGAATCACCAGATATTGCTTGGCAAGCGTGAAGATTTCATCTGGTGTCTTCATCCATCTGAGTATGAAAGGTGCAATGAAAACTCCCAGAAGAGTCATCAGAATCCCGCATATCAGTGCGAATGCGATGTTGGTATGAATGGCGTCGGAGACTTTCTGTTTGTCATTGGCTCCGAAATACTTGGAGATGACGACGGAACTGCCCATGAATATGCCGGTGAAGAATCCGATGATGAGGAACGTCAGCGATCCTGTTGCAGATATGGCTGCCAGAGCTTCCATCCCTACGAAGTTTCCCACGACCAAGCCATCCACCAGACTATATAGCTGCTGAAACAGGTTGCCCCAGAATATCGGCAAGGCAAAACGTATGATCTTGGAGCTGATCTTTCCTTCTGTCATGAGGTTTGTACCAGTATTCTTCAACTCGTTACCCTCTTCTTAAAAAAAAGGAACCTGACATAGGTTCCGTCTTTAGCGGCGAAGGGCCATGATCCCCTGACATTCCGGATATGAGCCGGATGCTCTACCAACTGAGCTACGCCGCCATGCGATAAGCACATGTCGGATAATACCAACTTTGAGTTTTTGTATCAAGCCCCCAAATGATGTTTAGTTGGAAATTTATCACGGTGCACGTGCTGTAATGAACTTCCTCTCAATGCTGGTCTAAAAGGCAAAACTTGTCAAGCAGTTCGATGATCTGTGAAGGCTTGTAGATTCTTCCTGCGGAGACCAGTTTCCCGTTCACTACCAGTGCCGGCATTGCCATTGCGCCATATTGCATTGCAATCTTCATGTCTGTGATGAATTCGACTTCGACATCAAGGCCTTTCTGCTCCACTGCCTTTTTGACATTCTCCACAAGTGCATGGCAGCTGCCGCATCCTGTTCCCAGCACCTTTATCGAGATGCCGGTTCCATCGCCATTCTCTTTTTCAATGCTTGATGCCTGAAGGTCTTTCTTCTCTTCCGTTTTTTTCTTTTTAAATAATGGCATTCCAATTTCCTCCACTAATATTAAATCACCGAATTCATACGATCAAAGGCTGAATCAGGTTGAAGAAGTAACCTACTGCGATGATTCCAACGATGCAGATTGAGATGAACAGCACAAGCAGCTTCATCTTGACTGCCTTTCTGAGCATGACCAGAGATGGCAGTGACAAGGTCGTGACGGCCATCATGAATGAAAGCACCACTCCGAGCAATGCGCCTTTTGCCAGAAGAGCTTCGGCTATCGGTATGGTTCCGAAGATGTCGGCATACATCGGAACTCCAATCAGCGTGGCCAGAACCACACCGAATGGATTTTGGCCACCAAGAATCGTCTCCACCCATTCTTGCGGAATCCAGTTGTGGATGATTGCTCCAATTCCCACTCCTATGATCACATATGGAAACACCTTGTTGAATGTGGCTGTCATCTGCTGTCCTGCATAGCTCAGTCTGTCCTTGATGGTGAGTTTCTCGGATTCGATATCCACACTGGTACCTTCATTGATGAAGCTTTCCACGTACTTTTCCATATGGAGCTTCTCAATCAGTGTTCCACCAGTCACCGCTATCATAAGACCGACTGCAACGTATATGATGGCGACTTTCCACCCGAAGATGCCTGTAAGAAGTATTAGGCTGCCAAGATCGACCATCGGTGATGAGATGAGAAATGAGAATGTGACGCCCAAAGGAAGTCCTGCTGTGGTGAATCCTATGAAAAGGGGGATTGATGAGCAGGAGCAGAAAGGAGTGACCGTTCCCAGAAGCGCGGCGATGAAGTTAGCCAGAAGCCCCTGAAACCTCCCCAGTATCTTCCTGCTTCGCTGTGGAGGAAAATAGCTTTGGACATAGCTTATCACAAAAATCAGGACGCAGAGAAGGACGGTTATCTTCAGAATGTCGTAGATGAAGAACTGAAGGCTCAGCACCCAGCGGTTTTCCATGTTCAGTCCCAGAGCGGACAGCCCCATTTGGATAAGTCTGTTCAGCCATTTCATGCCTAGAATCTGATTTTGTATGAAATCCCAGACCATGTCAGCAGTTCTCCTTTTCGTCATTCGGCGAGGTGGTCGTCTTGGTAATGAACGATATGAATTCATCGAACGTTCTTCGATTCAGGGTATAGTGACTCCATTTTCCTTCCTTGGAGGCTTGCACCAGGTTGCAGCTGCAAAGAATCTTCATGTGATGAGACAGCGTTGGCTGGGTGATCTGAAATGCCTCCAGAAGCACACAGGCGCATTTTTCGCCGTCTGCAAGGATTTTCACTATCTTGAGTCTGTTTGGGTCTCCAAGCGCCTTACATATAAGTGCTGCATCAGTTTCATTCATTTGTCATTTCCTCATATTGATAACTGTCTATGTATTATGCATAACATATAGATGATTGTCAATGCGTTGAATGCATTTTCGATTCTCTTTCAAATACATGGCATTGGGTGTAAGATGGTGACATAAATAGCAAGATTGTAAATGAACCCAGACATAAGGGAAAGCTGGTGACGGCGATACGGGAGCTTCTTGAGCATCGGGCGATGTGGCTTTATCTTCATCTATGATGAAGCAAGGAAGCAGGGTGTGGATCCGGTGGAATTCGCATCCAGGGCTGTTAAGCGCTGCGGATTGTATCAGGGTGAAAATCTGGTTGCCAAGGGTGGCACTGATTCACTAAAGGGACTGAAAAGGACTTTGTTCGGCAAGCCGGCTCAGATGGTGTTCGAGATGGACATACGTCAGTCCACTGATGAAAAGCTGGATATTGATTTTCATTTCTGCCCGCTGGTGAAGGCATGGCAGAAGCTTGGCGCTACTGATGAGGATATAGCCCAGCTTTGCGATATAGCCATGTGCGGTGATCATGGAATAGGGGAGTGCTACGGTTCAGTCCTGGATCTTCCAAAGTGCATTGCCAAGGGTGATCCCTTCTGCGCTCTTCGCTATTACAAGAAGGACAGATAGCATTAAAAAAAGGTCAAAAAGCAAGCTTGCATATCTCAATCTGAACAAGACAATCGTGACGGAAGATGTGCTTAATGCTCAAAGAGAAAAAGGCCCTGTGAAAAGGCAACCATGCTCCATTGTCGGCATTGACTGTCCAGGTCAGAGAACCTACGTTGATATGGTATCACACATCAAGACATATGCCGTAATCCAGATTCAATTTCATTCTCACCTTTTCTGGAATAACAGTTTCAATAATTACTGGATTCGACAAAAGTCCACAGCATATTGACTTCGCTGTGATTATGACTTGCTTTTTATTTGAGATTCAATGA
>JAAYFO010000115.1 GCA_012728215.1 Spirochaetales bacterium
TCTCTTGGAATCGAAGTAGTTGAGTATCTCGACAGCATTGCCGATCAGGCTCTTTGCAGCCCTTGCGAGCTCCTTTATGCCCGAATTGTGCATGTCTGCGACAAGGTTCTCGTAATGCCAGCAGGCTGTCTCCCTGTCCTCGGAGTTCTCGTATATCGACTGCAGCCTTAGCCTGAAGTCGTACGCTATGGCGGTGTCAAGGTTCTTTAACTCCAGCAGTGCATCGAGGCGCTCCCTCTGCTCGGGCTTGAGGTTCTCGCGGTTCTTGAGCCAGAGGTACCTTGTCTTGGACAGGATGGACGACTTGGCGCGGTCTCTTCCGCCAAGCTCGCTGAACTTCGCTCCGAACAGAGCCACTGTGTCGTTCCCTTTGCCGTCCTCGATGTCGAGCACCCTCGCCTTGCTGTGCTTCCCGGTCGGAAGGGAGAGGATGACGGTGATGTAGTCGTGCCCGCTGTGGCTGTACTCATCGATCCCGATGTCCTTGACATCAGAGAAGCTGCGTTCCTTCAGCGCATCGGATACATAGTGGTTCAGGACTCTCCATAGCCTTGTGTCATGCTCGCCGACCTCCCTGGCCGCGGTCTTCACCGGCATGTGCTGAAGCAGTGCAAGGATTACGCCTTCCATCACATGAGCGTGAACCCAGAGCCTTCGCGTCCCCATTGAACCTGAACCGTCCTCGTGCCATGACGCTCGCATCTGATCCTCGGCACCCTTGCATGGATGTCGCACCTGTACTGGAAGAAATTCAGATGCCTCCAGATCTTTTCGCTGGTGTCGTACACCTTGCAGTCCGTTCCGCATTGAGGGCATGAAAATTCGCTTCCAGCAGCGAAATCGACTGTGATGTGCATCTCGAGCCGCTTGCCGTCCTCAGACTTCCTGAGCTCAGTGCCTGTTACGCTCCAGGGCTTGATTATCCCCAGAGCCTGCTCGAATACATCATATCCTGTAATTGCCGTTGCCATGTTCACCTCTTGGCAGCAATATACATCATTTCTTTTCTTGTCCTGAAGCAGTCTTAGTCATTACCCACACTAAATAGCGAATAACCATCTTTTTCTGTGCCATAAAACAATCAAAAATGACGTTTTTTCATATGTCAATAATCGTTTTGGGTATCAAAATAGTCAACAATTTTCATTTTTTAAAATGCAACTTTATATAATGTAGATATTTAAGATAATGATTTTGTACCAGAAACGGGACTTGAACCCGTACAGCTTATTCAGCCGAGGGATTTTAAGTCCCTTGTGTCTACCTGTTCCACCATTCTGGCAACGGGTAAACTATAACCGCACAGAGGAATTTCCTCAAGAGGGGGAACACAAAAAAAGGAAATTAACAGAAAACTTCCATCATGATGGAAATCGGGCTAACTCAGTTCTTCGGATCGGAACGATCGGCATCAACCAGATCTATGGTAGGAGCAGCACTTTTTTGAGGAATCACTTTTCTGAAGAACGGAAGAGCTCCTGAATATGTGCGGTCCATCTCGGTTTCTGCGTCCTTGAGGCTTGTATGCCAGGCTGCACCGAATCCAGGGCTGCTGATTATCAGCTTGTCTATTGCGTCCTGATAGACCTGAAGCCTCTGAACTTCCTTTCTTCCAGGTTTCTGACTGAGCGTGTTCACAGTGACTCTGAGATTCTCGTTCTCCTTGCGAAGCTTCTCCAGCTCCACCTTGAGATTCGAAAGTCCGGTGGATTCCAGATCCATCCTGTCATTCAGCATGTTCCGAAGCTTCTCGGATTCCGCCTTGTGCGTCGCCTTGTCCTTGCTGCGCTTGGCAAGCTGCCAGAACAGCACCACAAGCGATATGAAAAGACCGATTCCCAAACCGATCAGAAGACTTTTCCAATCCATAACAACACCTCCACGGATGATCACAGGATAATCCATGATAATCAAAA
>JAAYFO010000116.1 GCA_012728215.1 Spirochaetales bacterium
GAACTCAGTGTCTCTGGACAGATCAGAACTTCCTGAGCCGGATAGAAAGTGCCTAGAAGATTCTTGATATTGCAAAAATCTATGCCGGTCTTGCCACCCAGTGTCGCATCGACCATTGAAAGCAGAGTAGTGGGGATCAGAGTGATGTTGCAACCTCTCATATATATGGAAGCTGCAAATGATGACAGATCGGAGATTACACCGCCACCAAAGGCGATGAAGCGTGTGTCCCTTCCAAGTCTGTTTCGGTATGCTTCCTTGATTATGGTTGAAATGCTCTCCCAGTTCTTGCCTCTTTCACCGCTTGGAAGAACGACATTTGGTTCTGGAAGGGGTCTTACCATCTTGGCTGTCACTTCATCAACGATCCAAAGAACATTGGAACCGAATTCACCAACCTTCTGCGAGAGAGCTGAATAATTTTCTACAAAATAAAATTCCGTGCCGTTGAAAGAGAGGAAAGAGTCCATGTCCCGATATTACTTCTTTTTCAAATAAATCACAATCAGATATCCTGAAGAGACTCTGGTATTGCAGAACCTGATGCCTTGCGAGGCTTCCTCTTCTGTGGCTTGGCAGGACTCTTGACGGTCTTTTTCTTTCTGATGTTCCTCGCTCTGTCCCTTTTGATCGAACGTGATGACTTATGAATTGGGAAACCGTTCTGCTTCATGTATTGAGAACAGACATTCTCCAGCTCGAAGTTTGGAGGCGTGATGGGAGAAAGCAGTACTTTCAGCTGACGGAAAATGTCGTTGAACCTTTCTTCCGGTGACAGGGTCTCAGGAGAATTGACGATCATGTTCTTTGTCAGATACAGAAAGCCTTCCCATCTTTCCACTTCCTTGCATTTTCCACCATGGGAAACTGAGGAGTTGATGCAAAAATCAAGTTCATTGAGTGCATCGAAGAACACTGGGAACTTGGTATAGACGCACATGCATGGAAGAATATGGACAAGAAGTCCGTAGTCATCGAGACTTCGAATGATCTGAGCACTGCATCCGCTGCCAAGAATCTTGAACACTTCCTCGGTAAGTCGTGAACTGCTGATGTTTGCAAGGAGCCTCGAATCATGCTTGATTGCTCTCTTGAGTGCAAAATCCATCTTGAAGCCAGTGGTTATGCTGTATTTCACTGCACGGATCATCCGTACAGGATCCTCAATGAATGAAGTTGCAAGTGGAAGTACTGAATGGATTCTTTTCTTCTTGAAATCGGAAAGGCTGTCATTGAAGTCGAACAGTGTGTTTTCGACTGGGTCGTAATAAAGGCTGTTTATTGTGAAATCACGACGTTTGGCATCAGATTCCATCGTGCCGAATGTATTGTTGCAATTGTCGTCCTGTGATTCACCTCTGAAAGTCGACACTTCGATTATCTTGTCTCCGTAAACAAGATGAACCAGCTTGAATCTCTTGCCTATCACACGAGCTTGATAGAAAAGCTTGTGGACTTGACGTGGAGAGGCATCTGTGGCTATGTCGAAATCCTTAGGAACGCGTCCCAGCAGGATATCTCTGATGGCGCCTCCGACTATGAAAGCAGAAAAACCTCTCTGTTTAAGTCGGAGAATTGATTTGACAGCATCCTGATCAATCGATGCTGGATTCAACCCGTGCTCTCCATCCGTATATATTCTGGCAACAGGGCGCAGCCCTTCGCCGTCCTTTTTATATCTTATCCGCATATATCCCTTTACAGCTTTTGAAGATTTCTTTATCTTTAATATGAAACCATACAATTATTACAACATTTAGTTTATTTTTTCAACAGGAGTCATTCATGATAGAACCGAAGCTTCCCAAAGGATTCAGGGATTCACTTCCAAATCAGGAAATAAAGAGAAAGTTTTTTGAACAGAAGCTGGAGAATACATTTGAAAGCTATGGATTTGTGCCAATAGATACACCAATACTCGAATACACCGAAGTGCTGCTTGGCAAAGGCGGTGGAGAGACCGATAAGCAGATTTTTCATTTCACCGACAATGGAGGGAGAGAGGTTGCCCTGAGGTTCGACCTTACTGTTCCGCTTGCCAGATTCGTCAGTGCACACAGGAGCGAAATCGAACTGCCATTCAAACGATACCATATCGCCAAGGTGTTTCGTGGCGAGAAGCCTCAGAAAGGTCGCTACAGGGAATTTGTCCAGTGTGATTTCGATATCGTGGGTGTAGACAATGCTCAGTCTGATGCTGAGATTCTTTCGATGATGATCAGCTCCATGCAGGTCCTGGATGTTGGTGGATTCAGGATTCATGTTTCCAACCGTGCTTTGCTCAATGATTTTCTATCTACGCTTGGCATTCAGCACAAGAGTTCTGATGTCCTGCGTGCAATAGACAAGCTTGCAAAGATTGGTATAGACAACGTCAAGGCTGAATTGGCTGAAAGTGGTGTTTCTGAGAATCAGGCCGATTTGATACTCAGCTTCATCAATCCAGTATCCGAGGATTATATTGAAGTGTTGAATCATCTAGTATCTCTTATTGGAAAGGAAACAGAGGGAGCTGTCAGGATGAGGCAGATCTGGAATATTCTTAAGAATGAAGGAGTGCAGGACTTCTTGCTGTTCGATCCTTCAATCACCAGAGGACTGGATTACTATACTGGTGTCGTGTATGAGACTTTACTCGATTCCAATCCTCAGATCGGTTCGGTCTGCTCAGGTGGCAGATATAATAATCTGACAGGTCTATATTCCAAGGAAAATCTTCCAGGGGTAGGTTCCTGCGTAGGAATCGATCGTCTGATTGCCGCTCAGGAGGAAATTGATTCAACTATCTATCCGTCAGTCGATGTGGTGATCTTTGCATGCAGCGATGTAAGTCCTGAGGATGCGGCAAGCTATGGGCGGAGTCTTCGAAAACTCGGGATCCGATGCGACGCTTTCCTTGGGGAACGCAAGATCAGGGATCAGTACGACTATGCCCAGTCCAAGGGTGCCGGATTCGCCATTCTTTCGCTTTGGGGTGACAAGGCCGATCTGAAGAACCTTGCTACAAGAGAAATAACGACATCAATTGGTGCAGACGAAGCAGCAAGGTTGATAAGGAAATAAATTTGATTAATTACAAGGATCTTCCTGTCTACAGGAACAAGGATGAAATACTGAAAAGTCTGGCAGAAAACCAGGCGATTGTCATCGAAAGCCCGACAGGGAGTGGCAAGACCACGCAGCTTCCGCTGATTCTTCTGGAAGCTGGTTATGCTATTGAAAAGATGATTGGAATCACACAGCCCAGGAGGATAGCCGCCCTGAGCGTGACTGATTTCATCGAAAAACAGCTTGGACTGGAGGCCACAAACAATTTTTGCTCATGCAAGATGCGTTTTTATGATACAACGGATTCCAATACGCGAATCAAGATCATGACTGATGGCATTCTTCTGCAGGAGCTGAAGCACGATCCATTGCTGAACAACTATTCGGTGATAATGGTTGATGAAGCTCATGAGAGAAGTCTCAACATCGATTTCATTCTGGGGCTTCTGAAGAACCTCATGGCCCAGCGTCCCGACCTGAAGGTGATTATTTCAAGTGCAACGATAAACACAAAGAAATTCTCGACATTCCTAGGTGGTGCCAAGATAGTCTCCATCAAATCGAAGGTGTTTCCTATTTCCGTCAAGTATCTTCCTGTCGCCACGCCCGGAAACATCGACCTGATAATAGATGCGATAGTTGATATCGTGAATTTCAAGCTTCGCCTTCTTGCAAAGAACAACTTCAAGGCAGATGATGACATATTGGTGTTTCTTCCTGGTGAGTTCGATATCAAGACATGCGTCAAGGAACTTGCTTTCAGATGCGACTACAAGCATCTTCAGATCTATCCTCTTTATGGAAGGCTTAACAAGGAAGAGCAGGAGCAGGTCTTCAATCCGACAGAAGAAGGCAAGATCAAGATCGTTGTCGCGACTAACATTGCCGAGACCAGCATAACAATCGATGGAATAAGAAATGTCATTGATTCAGGAATGGCAAAGATAAACTTCTATAATCAGAAGAACTATTCGAGTTCACTGATAACCGACAAGATCAGCAGAAGTTCCTGTGAACAGCGTAAGGGCAGGGCAGGACGAGTGGCGCCGGGTTTCTGCTATCGTCTGTACAGTGAGGAGGATTTCAAGTCCCGTCCGAACTATGCACTGGAGGAAATCCTTCGTACCGATCTTTCAGAGGTCATTCTGAGAATGAGCGATCTGGGCATATATGACTATGAGCATTTCCCATTCATCACCAGACCTGACAGAGCTTCGATTCTCAGTGCCGAAAAGACTCTGGTCTTCATCGGTGCCATAGACAAGGACCGCAGGCTTACCAGGATTGGTGAACTGATGGTCAGCTTTCCGCTTGCACCAAGACAGAGCAGGGTCATAGTGGAAGCGATGATGAACTATCCGGATGTGATGGAGGAAATCCTCATTGCAGTGAGTTTCATGTCTGTCCGCACTCCATTCATACTTCCTGTCGATCAGGAGGACGATGCAAGGAATGCCCACAGGAAATTCAACTCTCCTGATGGTGATTTCGTTTCATATCTGAACATCTTCAACGAGTTTTCAGGGCTTGGATCGCTTCAGGCAAAGACACGGTATTGCGAAAGGAACTTTCTTGATTTCCAGACAATGCTTGAAATAACTCATGTGGATGAACAGCTTGGTGAAATCGTCTCTGCTTTGGGATTCATTCTTTCCAAGGGAGGAAGCAAGGAGGATTATCTTTGCTGTCTGGCTACTGGATTGAAGCAGAATGTCTGTGTGAAGACCAATTCCAACTGCTACAAAAGCCTTTCAGTCGATCGGGTTTACATTCATCCTGGCAGTGCGTATTTCAGAACGATGCCGCAGTTCATCCTTGCTGGCGAAATAGTCAATACTTCAAGAATGTATGCAAGGACTGTCTCGCCTTTGACCCGAGAGATTCTTGACAGGGTATCGCCTTCGCTTTATTACAGCCTGATTGAGAAAAGCGGTTCTTTTGATGACCAGAGAAAGGACAAGAGTGATATCAAGCGGGAGATGGCACGTTCAATTCAGATTTACGGTCGAAACTACGATGCCATAGAGTCTGTGACTGGAAAAGGACGTACTGAGCTTATGGTTCAGATTCCTTATGATGATCTAAAGACTCTTGCCAAGGCTCAGAACAAGGCCCGTCGGCATCCAAGGAATTTCAAGGCGGTGCTGATGGTTCATGGCAAGATGGTTCAGAAGGGCGATTCGCTTTTCAATATAATCGATCTTGCAGGAAAGCTTCCTGAAAACATGCTTCCTGTGGATATACGAAAGGAACGACCTATGCATCTCGACCAGTTCCCAGCAATCGAGGAGAAGCTGGACCTCATCGGACGTCTTGCAGTTCTTCCAAAGGACAAGGATTGCCTTGGCTTTGTCGAATTGCTAACTTCTGGCAAGGACTGTTTCTTCTTTAATGTAAACAGTGACTTCTATGACAGCCTCACAAACACGAGCTACAGCATCATGATGCTCAAGGAAGTCATAAAGGGAAGCAAGGCGTTGAACAAGACTTATAACATGGTAATGAACAAGCTTAATCAGTTCTAGCTCTGGTTTATGTTGATTTCCTTGACTTGAACAATCTGTTCATTCATTTTTCTCAGTTCTTCCTGGACATTTGCAGAGCTCCATTCATCGACCGTCACTGACGCATCGGCTATCTGGATGGAGCTGTATTTTTCCAGCGAATCGACGATATATTCACGAATCTCCGGGATTGTGTTTCTTTGAATCCTCGATGGCGACCTTAGTCCGATCTGCAGTTTGTATTTCCCATCTATGAACTGGACTTCAAGGGCGTTGATCTTGATGGTGTTGTCATAGTCGTAAAGGCATTGGTTGATCATCTGTAGGAACACGTTTCTGGAGAGAACCTTGGCTTCTGGAATGGAAAATCCTGGTTTGACGAGTGTCTTCTCAAAGCTTCGGTTCTTTTTTGAAAATGGGAGCCGCTTAAGGAAGACCTGAATGGAGTCATATACGATGTCAGGCGCAGTCCTGGTCACTTCGATGGCAGGAAGTGGAATCACATGCTTGCCTTCTGTATAACGTGTCCTGAGTGCAGTCTCTATTTCCTCATGTGTAGAGAAGTCCTCGATATTGAAGACCTTGTAAGGTGCGGGAAGATTGAGCCTTTCGGTAATGACGCTGATCATTTTTTCACTCGTGCCTATTATGAGTATCCGTCTGAATTTCTCCTTCTGGAGAGCCTTCATGACTTCGCTTCTGTGTTCTTCATCTCTGAAAAGAGCGCATTTCATGGCGGCTATGAAGTTTCCGGCCTGCTTTGCTGATTTTCCTGCAATCAGGATGCTTCTCCTGATCAGTATTCCATCGTCAATGATCAGACTGATTCTGAACCGTTCTGCTATCATTTGCGAGCGATAGCTTTTTCCTGTGCCGCTTTTACCGACCAAAGCATAAACTTTTATGGAATGGAGCTTTGGAAATAGGTGTTTTAATGGTTCAAACATATTTTCATTATATTCAATTTGAGATAAAATAAAAGAAGGAATCATTTTTTTTTCAATACTTGTTAAAAGGAGGATGGAATGCCAAAATTCCTGACGTTCAAAAAGGGTGGTGTTCATCCAGATGACATGAAAGCCCTTTCCAAGGGCAGCCCGATTCAACGAATCACCATGCCTAAGGAAATTGTGATATCTATGTCACAGCATCTTGGCGCACCAGCTGCATGCATCAAGCAGAAAGGCGATTCAGTCAGAAAAGGAGAATTGATTGGAGAAGCCTCAAGCTTCATTTCTGCAAATATTCACAGCCCTGTCTCTGGGAAGATTGTGGATATCAGAAAAGTGACTTTGGCAAACAGTGTAAGCTGTGACGCCTTGGTCATAGAGCCTGAATCTGACGATGATGACACTTCGTTTGAATCTCCAATTGATTACACCGGGTTTTCAAGTGAAGAGCTTTTGCAAAAGGTCAAGGAATCAGGCTTGGTTGGAATGGGAGGTGCGACATTCCCGATGAATGTCAAGCTTTCAGTACCAATCGGCAAGAAAGTCGATTATCTTGTTCTTAATGGAGTGGAATGTGAGCCATATCTGACTGCTGACTATACTCTGATGAAGGAAAAGACTGAAGAGATTCTCCTCGGTGCGATGATAATTGCCAGGATAGTGAATCCTAAGTTCATCAAGCTTGGAATTGAAGCCAACAAGATGGATTGCGTCGCTCTGTTCAACGAAGTAATTGAAAGGAAAGGCTATCCAATTGAGGTGATCCCTCTGAAGATGAAGTATCCTCAAGGTGATGAAAAGCAGCTTCTCAAGGCTACCACTGGCAGGGAAATCCCTTCAGGAAAGCTCCCTCTGGATATTGGTTCGATTGTCTGCAATGTCGGAACCGTATATGCCACATACCAGGCCATCACATTTGGAAAGCCATTGTTCGAGAGAGTAGTCACTGTATCCGGCAACTGCATTTCAAAACCTGGAAACTTCCTTGCTCCGATTGGAACCAAGGTATGCGATCTGATTGAGGCTGCCGGAGGATTTGCATTTGAACCTGAAAAGCTGATTTCCGGCGGACCTATGATGGGCTTCTCCTTCTGGGATCTTGATACCCCCATCACCAAGGGTACCAGTGGTATTCTTGCCATCCGTTTTGATGAGAAACCTGCTCGTCAGACAAACTGCATTCACTGTGGAAAATGCGTGGCTGCCTGTCCGATTGGACTTGAACCTACACGGCTTTATAATCTGATCAAGAATGGAAAATATGCTGCTGCAATGGCTACTGACCTGATGGACTGCAAGGAATGTGGATGCTGTGCATTCAGTTGCCCTGCTCATCTTCCACTCGTTCAGGCATTCAGGATGGGAAAGAAACTTGGGAGGGTCAAGAAATGATTAAAGTAAGCAGTTCTCCGCATTTCCATAGCAAGCAAAGTACTTCCAAGATCATGTATCTTGTCAGCATAGCCCTTTGTCCTGCTCTGATCTGGGGTGTCTATAGTTTTGGTCTGCGTGCACTTCTTGTTGTGGCAGTAAGCATTGCCACCAGTGTCCTTGCAGAATATCTGTTTGGCTTGATTTCCAAGGAAAACACAATTGCTGACGGCAGTGCGTTGGTGACAGGTCTGCTTGTGGGACTGAACATGAGTTCAAATGTCCCATTGTTCATTCCAATCATAGCAAGTGCCTTTGCCATCATAGTGGTCAAATGGACATTTGGAGGTCTGGGCTGCAACTGGATGAACCCTGCCTTGGGTGGGCGAGTGTTTGTATTCTTCAGCTTCACTTCTGCAATGAATCATTTCGTGCTTCCCAACTCGTTGGCTGCAATCGATAGAGTCTCTTCAGCATCCGTGGATTCCCTCACTTCGGCCACAAGCCTGACTTTCCTAAAGACTACATTGTCCACAGGGGATATCTCGGGTATGAATGCGATTTCAATGTTCCAGAATCAAAACTACCCTGTGACCCAGTTTGCTCAGTCATTAAGTGAAAAGATCGGAATCAATCCATATACTCTTGATGCTTTCTTCGGAAACATGAGGGGATGCATTGGTGAAGTTTCTGCGCTCCTCCTTCTCATTGGAGGCATCTTCCTCATAGTCACAAAGGTCATCACCTGGCATATACCGGTTTCATATCTGGTTTCATATGCGCTTTTCAACTGGGTCTTTGGTGGAATCCCATACGGGACCGGGGCATTTTCAGGGCTTTTGATTGATCCGCTATTCAGAGGTGGACTGATGCTGGGAGCCTTCTTCATGGCTACTGATTATGTTACATCACCGATTACTCCCAAGGGCAGGTTGATTTTTGGAATTGGCTGTGGATTCTTCACATTCCTCTTCCGTTCTTTCGGATCTCTTGCGGAAGGTGTTTCACTTGCAATCATATTGATGAACATCGTGACACCTACAATCGACAGATTTGTAAAGCCTAGAAAATTCGGATATATCAAGCCGGACAAGAGCAAAGGAGGTAAGTGATGAAGAAATATCTTAAGACTGCACTGATTCTTTTTGTCATCTGCGCTGCAGCGGCTTTGCTTCTTGCAGTATTCAATTCTGTCACTGCTCCGAAGATTTCTGCTTATGAAGCTGAACAGAAGACAGCTGCCTTGAAGAATGTTTCAGGTGGTGCCTCGATAGGCGAGTATGTGATTGTGCCAGAAGGCAGCATGGTAAATGGTTACTACACATTGGATAATGGTGGATACATTCTGAATCTGACTGCCAATGGTTATGGTGGATCTATTCTACTTGTTGCTTCTTATTCCGCTGATGGAATCCTCAGCGCCGCTCAGGTTATTTCCAACAGTGAGACTCCTGGCCTTGGAAAGAAGTCCGAAGAGTCATGGTACATGGATAAATTCATAGGAAAGGGACAGAATATGCCAATCAGGAAAACGTCTCTTTCTGATTCAGATGCTCAGGCTGTCAGCGGTGCTTCGATGACATTCACTGGAATATCAAAGGCTCTTCTGGCGGGCAGCAATTTTGTTGCAACTCTTGACGGAGGTAAGAACTGATGAACATCAAGGAACTTACAAAGGGGCTTTTCAAGGAAAACCCGACTTTCATAATCATGCTTGGAATGTGTCCGACACTAGGTGTGACGACACAGGTGATCAATGCACTTGGAATGGGTGCAGGAGTGCTGTTTGTTCTGTTCTTCAGCAATATCCTTATTTCTGCTTTGAAGAATATCATTCCTAACAGCATAAGAATCCCTTGTTATATTGTAATCATCGCTTCGTTCGTGACGATAGTAGAGATGGTCCTGCATGCATTTGCACCTTCAATCTACAGTGCGTTGGGCGTATACCTCCCTCTTATTGTAGTGAACTGCATTATTCTGGGGCGTGCCGAAGCTTTTGCAAACAAGAATTCAATAGTGGATTCTGCACTGGATGCGATAGGAATGGGAGTAGGATTCACAATGTCATTGACTCTCATCGCCCTGATCAGGGAAGTGTTTGGAAGTGGAACAATCACACTTTTTGCAATTGGAAACTTCAATGGCGTCCTGAAGATTCCTGTACTGTATCAATGGCCAGTCAGAGTCATATCTCTTGCAGCTGGAGCATTGCTCCTCATGGGATATCTGAAAGCCTTCTTCCAATGGTTTAGTGAAAAGAAAAAAGGAGTTGCAAAATGAGCTATCTGGCAATCTTTCTTACATATGTATTCATAAACAATTTCATTCTTGTTCAATTCCTTGGTCTTTGCCCTTTCATCGGTGTCTCAAAGAACAGCGAAAGTGCAATTGGAATGGGTCTTGCAGTTACTTTCGTCACCGGTGTGACTTCGGTAATGTGCTGGCTTGTCTATCATGGGATCCTTCTTCCATTGGGATTGGAATATCTCAAGACTATCTCATTCATTCTTGTGATTGCTGCTTTGGTTCAGCTGGTTGAGATGGTGATTCGCAAAATCAGCCCATCTCTGTACAAGGCACTTGGAATTTTCCTTCCTTTGATCACAACCAACTGCATTGTTCTGGGTATTGCAATAATCAACATAACAGAGAATTACAATATTCTTGAATCTTTCGTTTCCGGAATCTCTGCAGGACTTGGATTTACTTTGGCTATCATTCTCATGAGCAACATCAGAGAAAAGCTTGAGCTTACACCTGTGCGAAGAGTTTTCAAGGAAGTGCCGATTGCATTCATATCAGCAGGATTGATGGCTTTGGCCTTCATGGCCTTTGACAAGGGCCTTCTCACGAATCTTGGATTGGTATAGGAGGGAGCGAAGATGTCAATAATTATTCCTTTTGTCTTGATCGCCGTCATTGGTGGTCTTCTTGGATTTGGCCTGGCTATCGCTGACAGCAAGCTTTCAGTCAAAAAGGATGAGAAGCTTACAGAAATGGAGAACTCAATGCCTAATGCCAACTGTGGTGGTTGTGGGTTTGCTGGTTGCTCCGCTTATGCCGAAGCTGTCTTCAATCACAAAGCGGAAATTGGACTCTGTGCCCCTGGCGGAAACGATCTGGCTCAGAAGATGTCGCAAATCATGGGAATCAAGACCGAAGTCATGGAAAAGAAGGTCGCTCATGTCTTCTGCAGTGCTGTGCCTTCCAACGTTGGAAAGGACTTTGACTACAATGGGCTTGAAGACTGCAATGCTGCAACAATTCTTTTCAAGGGTGAAAAGAAATGCAAAGAAGGCTGCATAGGCTTCGGTTCATGCATGAAAGTCTGTCCAGAAGGGGCCATCAAGCGTACTCCTGAAGGCAAGATATATGTCGATGTTTCTCTTTGCATAGGCTGCGGAAAATGTACAAAGGCATGCCCGTTACAGGTTATTCGAATGATACCTGCATCGCAGAAGTATACCGTAGATTGCAATAGCCACGAAAAGGGACCGAATCTGAGAAAGTACTGTGAAACAGGCTGTATCGGCTGTGGAATCTGCGAGAAGAAATGTCCTGGTTCTGGATTCACCGTCACTTCCTTCCTAGCTTCCTATAGTGAAAAAGATTCTACCAAGGAAGCTGCACAACAGGCTTTGGCTTGCTGTCCTAGAAAGGTAATCAAGGAAGTCTGATGTATTTTTCGCTGGGAATCTACAGTCAGCTACCTGCTGGAACATCTAATCTGGTATTGGAGAGGTTGTTGGACGAGACTCTGACACCTCTTCTACAGAGTCTCTATCGCAATCCGGATGAGAAGATTGTCTTCTGTCTTTCAGGGTTTGAGATGGAATGGATAGAAAGCAACCATCCTGAAATCAATGTACTGATAAACAGTCTGTCTCGAAGGGGACAGATTGATTTTCTATCCACATCATTCAATGGTGTCTGCCTTGAGCTTCTTCCTCCTAATGAAAGAGCTTCGGAAATTGAACGTACATCAACTTTCATCAGACGTAGGTATTCCAAGCGTCCTTCCGGATTCTGGGCTTTTCAGCAGATGTGGAATTCAGGATATATCACAACGATAGATCTTTGCTCATTGAGGTATGCGGCCATTTCTGTCACGCCTAATGGCGCTCCGCTATCAAGACAGAAGAAGAATCCATTCATAATGAGCCAGTTCGGAAAATCATCGCTGATATTTCCTACAAATGATGAAGTTTCCAAGCTGATTCAAGACCTTTATCTCAATAAGAAGTCAACTGAGGATGCATTGACTGATATTTCAAGGCTTAGGATAGATCGAAACTGCATAATGGATTATGTGATGATAAATATGGATCAGCTGATCTATGATGGAATCAATGGGTTTCAAGTGATATCAGCGATTCTTGATAGATACCATCAGAAGAACTTTGATTCCAGACTACCGGATTCAAAGTACCTTATCAGCAACGAAGTCATTGATAACGGCTATCTTCCTTCTGGAATTTATGGATATGATTTAAGGACTGCATGCAATTCTCCAAATGAACTTATTCTTTCAAACAATTCATATAGAGGTTACTATCAGCTACTTGATAAAATCAGGAATCTTGTCAAGGTATCACTTTCAGAGCGGACGGTGAAGAAAGAAATAAACAATGTTCTGACAAGATGCCTCTCTGCCTTTCCATTTGTTTTTGACTGCGATGGATGCACGTCGCGTTACACTGTTGAAAAAGGATTCTTTGAAGCGGTGAACATCATGAAGGCAAAGGGTGTAGCGTTTCCTTTGGAAATCGATATTGATGATGACACCTATGATGAGTTGATTTTTCACGAAGAAGATATCCTTGTCATATTTGATTCCAAGGGTGGTTCAATCTCGACTTTGATGTCACAGAAGTGTCTTCCGAATTTCAAGCGGTATTCTTCAATTCCAATATTTTCTGATTCATTGAACACTTTGACCTCAAAGGAATTCAGGCTGGATGGCAAGCGGTATTCCATGGAATCTCAGGATAAGGTTAATTCGATAGTCCGGTTTCGTCTGGAACGATTCTGCAAGGAAGGAATCGATATCTCTTTGACCAAGGAATTCCGTATCCGGAAGAACAGCTTTTCAATTTCAATAAACATCCATAATAATTCAGATTCTCCATCTTCGTTTAGGTATTCACTTCATTTTCCCTGCCTTGCAGAATGTGAGTTGAATTCAGAAAAAACAAGTCAGGTTTGTTTCAATGTAAAAGGAAACGTCAGTGATTATCTAGTTACATGCAATGCCAGCGGATTCCCATTTCTGGTTGATGGCACTAAAATCGAGGGAATCATTCGCACTCCGATTGCCGATGAGCAAAAATATCTTTATACTGATTATCGGTACCATTGGGATCTTCAGATGAAACCTGACAGTGACTTTGTGACGGTACTTGATTTCACAATGAGGAAAATAGGAGTTAGCCATGATTTTACAGAATAAGAGTTTTCTAGATCAGATTAGAGAAGAATCTTTTGCCGTTTGGGGGCGTCTTTGACTCTGATAAGATAAAGGCAAAGATTCAGGAGCTGGAAAAGCAGACCTTGGAACCAGGTTTCTGGAATGACAAGAAAGAAAGCAGTGCGTTATTTGCCACAATAAACAATCTCAAGGATAAAATTCTTCCATGGGAAGAAATGATTCAGAAAATCAAGAATCTTGATGATATGATTGAACTTTATGAAGAAGAGGACAATCCAGATCAGTATGCTGAAGAGGTCGATCAGGATATCATCAAGCTGAATACTGAATTTCAGACAATCAAGACTAGAACACTCCTTTCCGGTATGTATGATAAGGTTGATTGCTTTTTGAGCATTCATGCTGGAGCAGGTGGAACCGAAGCATGTGACTGGACGCAGATGCTCATGCGAATGTACCTTCGATGGTGTGAAACCCATGGATTCAAGACTGAAGTATTGGATTTGCTTGAGGATGAAGGTGGCGTGAAGAGCGTAACCATTCAGGTAAAGGGACAATATGCCTACGGTTACCTGAAAAGTGAGGCAGGGGTCCACAGACTTGTCAGGATTTCGCCTTTTGATTCCAATGCAAGGCGTCATACTTCATTCAGTTCAGTCTATATTTCACCAGTTCTTGATGACAGCATAGAAATCAACATCAAGCCTGAAGATATCAGAATCGATACGTACAGAAGTGGTGGTGCTGGCGGCCAGCATGTCAACAAGACTGATTCAGCTGTCAGAATCACACATTTCGAGTCAGGAATTGTTGTTCAGTGTCAGAATGAGCGAAGTCAGATAATGAACAAGGACATGGCGTTCAAGATGCTTCGTTCCCGTCTGTACCAATACTACAAGGCCAAGAAGGAGGAGGAAAACGCCAAGCATGCGATTGCAAAGAAGGATATTTCCTGGGGAAGTCAGATAAGAAGCTATGTTTTCCAGCCTTATACGATGGTCAAGGATCTAAGAACCGGTCAGGAAACAGGCAACATCAATGCAGTAATGGACGGAGAACTGGATCCTTTCATCGAGTCCTATCTCAACTGGCACCAAAGCCTGGGTCTTGATGAATGAAAAGAGCATTATTGTTTCTCTGCATAGCTATTGCCACATTTACTCAGCTTTTTGCTATCCAGAGAAACATTGTGCTTATTGATGATGACCAGCTCGATCTTCTGGAGATTCAGCCGGTTGTCAAGCA
>JAAYFO010000012.1 GCA_012728215.1 Spirochaetales bacterium
GAAGAAGAACTTGCCGGCACTGTACGCAGTGAGCTTGAGGTTCTCAAGAATCGAGATGGGAATGTCCTTTCTCCGGGCTTCCCGTTCAAGATATGGCCTTATGCTGTCCAGCTTCATGCAAGTGACGAGAATATCCTGGCAGTTCACCCCATCAGACAGCAGATTCCTTATTCGTCGCATCTGGACCCGCATCTCAGCCAGTGCATTTGGAAACACCTCCAAGGCCGTCGCAACCTGAGCCAAATCAAGAGTGACGATATTAGTGAACTCATTTCCCAGGGCATGTTTGAAAAGTTCATATCCATCTATCGCTTCAGGGAAGCAGATGCAGTATTGAGAAACATCCATCCCAAGAGGAACAGCTGGGATATCCCAACGTGGTTCATACAGACCAGAGCGCTCCATGAATTTCTCGTATTCGCTGCGAATCAGCAGGACATCCGATTTCATTTCGCCCGGTGCCATCTCATCGGCAAATGTCAACTGAGGCAGCATGGATGAGACACTTGATGCCAGACCTTCAGAAGCCAGTTCATACTTCTTCATGGAGAAATGCCTGAGACGCTGAGCGACATCCAAAGTGGTGAACCAATTGGCAAACAATTTTCTGATCAAGTTGTCCGATGGTCTCTTGTCGTCATGTGATGGAAGAAATAACTTATAGAATTCATCCCAGGCCATTGTCTGTGATTCAAAGATCATTCTCTTCGAACCAAATCTCGCATATTCCTGAAGATAGAACCGTGCCTGAATCTCAGTTGGAAACACACATATCCGACCTAGATCCAACTCTCTGAAAACCTTTTCTCTGATACTGCCCATTCATTGAATCTTACCATGAGATTTTGTATTATACAACAAATGCACAAGGAAAAACTCTCACGCCCCCTTGACTGGGCAGTAACCACAATTCTTGCAATCATCATTGGAATGGTCGCCAATCTTCTGGTGCCGTATCCCCAGACTGCTTCATACTGGGCAACAGTCATGCTATCCAGCATCCGTTATTATGTGATGACAGGAGCATTCCTGATTCTTCTGTCACGTCATCTTCATTTCAGGCCAGCCAAGCTCTTCTCATCACACAGGTTCTCCATTCGCAAGACAATGGCATTCCTTCTGATCTGGATGGCGCTGCTTGCCGCATTCAGTCTGATCAAGTACTTGATTCACCCCGAATCCTATTACTTTAACAATTTCCATAAGTTCTTCTCTCCGATGCTTGTCTCCGTTCTTCTGTTTACTCCGATTCAGACTTTTACCGAAGAACTGTTCTTCCGGTGCTCATTGGCTCACTTATTTCATGACGAAATCCCATCGGAAAATCAGAAGCAGATGATCATCTACAGCATAGCTTCAGGACTGCTCTTCTCATTGGCGCACATCAGCACATTGATGAAGCTGGATTTGGGTCCGGCAATCCAAGCCGGAGCCTTCTTTCTTATTCTCGGAGCTTTCCTGATGTACTTGAGCCTCAGAACCGGAGGGTTCGAGCCTGCAATAGCGATACACATGGCAAACAATCTGTTTCTGGACCTCGTCGTGTGCCAGAAGGATTCATCCGTCTTGAAGAATCCTGCAGTCCTGTATTCGGGAAGCGAGTCATTTCTTCTCATCACTGAACTTCTGTTCTGCATATTCGGGACATTGCTGATTTTCTATATAGTTGAGAAAAGAACGCAGACAGCCATCAGGCCAAAGGAGTCAGAATGAAAAAGAAAA
>JAAYFO010000117.1 GCA_012728215.1 Spirochaetales bacterium
AAGAATGTGGTGGTCTTGATTCCACCACCTGTTGATCCTGGCGAGGCACCGATGAACATCAGCAAAATAACAATGCATGTCGCCGGAGTGCTGAGCAATGTCATGTCCACTGAGTTGAATCCAGCTGTTCTTGCCGATACCGACAGAAAGAATGATTCCATGAATGAAAGATTAGGGTCGCACGTCTTCAAAAGAATTCCACCGATTGCAATCAGGCACAATGTGACGGTCAGAACTATCTTGGTATGGAATGCAAGCTTCTTCCACTTGTGCTTTCGCTTGATATCTCCAAGAACGAAGAAGCCAATTCCGCCGACGATGATAAGAAGGCTTATGGTGAGGTTCACCATGATGTTGTCATTGTAATTTATGAGACTGTTTCCAAAAAGGTCGAACCCAGCATTGTTGAAGGCTGAAATTGAATGGAAGGCTCCCATTCCGATAGCTTTGAGGACAGGCATTCCATCAGCTGCAAATGCGATGGATAAGGAGACGGCACCTGCTATCTCCGCCGTTGCAGTGATCACAATGATGAATTTCACCAAAGATACTATTCCTCTTCCTGTTTCCTGGTTCAAAGCTTCTCTTGCCAGGTTACGCTGCGAGAATGTGACGTTCTGCCTGAGCAGAATCAGCAGGAACACTGCAATGATTGCAAATCCCATTCCTCCAAGCTGAATCAGCGATGCCAGGACCACTCTTCCGAAGATTGTGAAAGTCGCAGAGACGTCCACTGGTGTAAGTCCAGTCACGCATAGTGCACTGGCTGAAATGAACAGCGAATCAAGAGGGGATATGCGAATGCCCTCCTTCAAACTTATTGGAAGAAACAGCAGACTGGCTCCAATGATTATCAATAAAAAGAAACCCATTATCAGTTTCTGACTTGCTTTGCCTATTCTCATGTTTGTGAGTATATCATTTTCAATATGGAAAAAAAGCAGTTTGCTCTTTCCTTGACTTGAAATTGTGATAAAATGAGGTATGACTAAAGCAACTATTGATGATGTACGGAGAACGGTGCAGGGTATCTGCAAAATGGATGTCCGCAGTCTGGATGCAATGGAACGGATAGCCTGCGAAGAGTTCCTTTCAAAGGAAATCACCCGTGAAGAATGGCTGCTGAAACTCCGGAAGCACAGCAGTGTCTACGCGTCGGGACATTCTCCCTGCGAGAAGGTTTCGGATTATTGCTATGATGGGTCAAATGTTCTGAAGAATAAGCTGAAGCTTACCGACAAGGGCAGATTGTATGCTGTGGAGAATGCTGTCGCCACTTTCCGCATAGAGGAGATACTGCAGCATGGAACGATAAGAATCAACCAGTTCGGAATCAATACTCTTTCGCGGCTTCATGCGTTCGTTTTTGGGGACATCTATTCTTTTGCAGGCAAATTCCGATTGGAGGACATTGCACGTGATGGTTCCCGCTTCTGCCCCAAGGAGACAATCAAGATGGAGCTGACCAAGCTTTCTCAGGGGATTATTCGTGGTGGAAACTTTGCGTTGGATGACTTGGGGAGATTTGTCCAGCATATAAGTGCAGTGCATGCAGTTCTGAACAGCATTCATCCATTCAGGGACGGTAACTGCAGGACTATTCGGCTGTTTTTGACAATTCTTGCCAGAAATGCCGGTTACGAACTGGAATATTCCCTGTTTGATAAAGAGAAGCAGATTGAAGCAGACCGTGCTTCGATGAAAGGAGATTCCCGTTTTCTGACTATGATGTATTCCCAGATCACTGTTCCATACGAAGGGAACTTCATTGTGGAATTCGCCGATGAGGGGGAGATTCTTCCTCCATTGGACGAACTGATCAGTTGATTCTTCCAATAGTGTCCCATGATCAGTTTCGATGTTATGAATAATCGTGTGGAGAATTATGGAGAAGCGAGAGAAATATCTTGACAGTTTTTAGTGTAATCATTATGGTTACATTAAAGACAAGGAGAATCACATGAAGAGAAACATGATATTTCTATTGATGGTGTTGATCGGTGTTGCAGGCTTGACCGCATCTGGAGGAATGGAGACAGTGATGCAGAACCCAAGCGCTCCGGCTGTGAAGAAGATTACTCCTGCACAGGCATACGAGAGAATGAACAGCGGAAAGTCTGTGATCGTGGTGGATGTGAGACGAGCTGATGAATATGCAGCAGGACATGTTCCAGGAGCCATCCTTATTCCAAACGAGGAGATCGGAAGCTCGGTTCTGGAAGAGCTTCCAGTTCTCGATGCTGAAATCCTGGTTTATTGCCGGAGTGGAAGAAGAAGTGCTGAAGCGGCTGAGAAGCTCGTCAAGATTGGATATACCAATGTCAGTGATTTTGGCGGCATAATCGACTGGCCTTACGAAACTGTGGCCGGAAGTTATGACAAGCAGGCTAAGAAGGGAACATTCTCATCATTCAGAACATGGGATATAAATGGGAAGG
The DNA here is from genome assembly GCA_012728215.1 of Spirochaetales bacterium. Taxonomy (GTDB): domain Bacteria; phylum Spirochaetota; class Spirochaetia; order Sphaerochaetales; family Sphaerochaetaceae; genus JAAYFO01. The sequence goes on from JAAYFO010000117.1 coordinate 2,439, forward strand.
CGATCGATGAAGGCCTCCTTTCCGGAAGCAAGGTCACTATGGTCAACATCTGGGGAACGAACTGCGTTTTCTGTATCAGAGAAATGCCTGCCCTTGGACAGCTTGCAAAGGATTACAAGGACAAGGGCCTGCAGATAGTTGGAATCGTGACCGACGTTGCTCAGAGAAATGGTGTTTTTGATCGAAGCAAGCTGAAGAACGCCAAGGACATCGTTGCGCAGGCAGGAGCGGATTACATTCATCTTCTCCCTTCCAGCGACTTGATCAAGGCAAAGCTGAGATCGGTTTATTCAATTCCGGAAACGGTGTTTCTTGACAGCAATGGCAATGTAATTGGGCAGTCATACAAAGGTGCAAGGTCGTATGATGGCTGGAAAGCTGTGATAGACAGCGTTCTTGCAGAGGTGAATTGATGAATGCGGAGTTTTCAGTAGCAGTCCATGCTATGGTTTATCTTGCAGCTCATTGTCAGGCCAGCTTCAACAGCAGTGAGCTGGCCTCCAATATTTGCACCAACCCGGCACGAGTCAGAAAGGTAATGTCCAAGCTCTGCAAGGCCTCTTTGGTAGTATCCACAAAGGGACAGGGAAGCGGTTATGCAAGCATAGCTGAAGCTCGACGGACAGATCTGGCGGTGATCGCCAAGGCAATAGATGAAGTTCCTGTCGAAGATATATGGCAGTCAGGTGATCTGGATCGAGATTGCCTGGTCTGTTCTGGAATGGGTTCTGTCATGGATGATATATGCCATGGGATGAATCTGGTTGCATTTGATTATCTGAAGAAGGTTACAATCGGTTCAATCTGTGATAGACTGCTTCAGAAAAGATAATCGTCTGATCTGAGAATCCGGGGGTGCTGATGAAAGGACTGAAGATTGCTATGTATGGAGTTCTTGCTCTTTCATTGATTCTCATAACTGTCGGTATCGTCATAGGTGAGCCTGGCGACGTGGCATCGAAAGCCACGTTTGTCTGCATGGAATGCATAGGTATCGGCTGATGAAGAGAAAAAAACGTCATCTTATTCAAGCGGCTGCGGCAATTCTTCAGAACGGTTATCTTGCCGGCTTCTTCACAGGTGGAATATATCGTGGGGATGGGAAGCACATATGCGTTCCTGGTCTGAACTGCTATTCCTGTCCAGGAGCGCTTGGCGCCTGTCCAATAGGTTCCATTCAGGCAGTCATTGGTGGCAACTCAAGGGATTTCTCTTATTACGTGATGGGTTTGATTCTCCTTTTTGGAGTTCTTGTTGGCAGAGTTGTCTGCGGATTCCTGTGTCCGTTCGGATTCATTCAGGATCTTCTCGCAAAGATCCGTAGTCCCAAGCCTCATATCCCAGATAAGCTGGACCGTGTTCTGAGGTGGAACAAGTTCATCATGCTTGCTGCAGTGATCTTTCTTCCAATGCTGATCACCGATGCGCTTGGTTTGGGAACTCCTTTCTTCTGCAAGTACTTCTGTCCTGCCGGAACATTGGAAGGAGGTATTCCGCTGGTCATTGCCGATGAAGGGCTCAGGGATGCGATCGGTTTGCTCTTTTTTTGGAAGGTCTCAGTGCTTGTGGCTGTAATAATTTCCTCAATTCTGATATATAGGCCATTTTGCAAGTATTTCTGTCCACTTGGGGCATTGTATGGGCTGTTGAACAGGATAAGCTTCTTCCAACTTCATGTGGACAACCATAAGTGCATCAATTGTGGTGCGTGTGAACGAACTTGCAAGATGGGTGTGAAGGTGACCGAGAACATAAACAGCATTGAGTGCATTCGTTGCGGAGAATGCAGGAATGTCTGTCCTGTTCATGCGATCACCATCACCAGCCTGGCATCCAAGCAGGCTGCTTCCAAGATTAAGGATGCCAAGCATTCTTCCTAGCGAAGCCAATTCAATCTTATGCCAGTTCCGAAGCGGTTCTTGTATTATGCTCCTTGGCAGGCCTGAAGTCAAAGTTCTTATTTTTGCAAGACATTCTGTTTGCTTGAGTTTCAAAGATTACATCATATTGCTTTTGTGCAAAAAGCAATACGATGAGCTTGGTTATATTCTTCATTTTTCATTTCTTCCTTTGTCTGTCCTTGATTAAACAGATCGTCGATTGTAATTCCAAAGATTCTGGAAAGACGTGGCAGCGACATGATGTCAGGGCATGACATGTCCTTTTCCCATTTGCAGACAGCCTGAGGAGAGACCCCCATCAGATCTGCTAGTTTCTTCTGTGTTATTCCAGCTGTTATCCGCAGGTTGCGGATTCTGTTTCCGAATGAATAATTCATCTTTTCGCGCCTCCCAGGGCAAAAAAAACGGCAGGAGTGAGCTCCCGCCGCTGACGAAAAGACATTTTCGATTATCAGCTTATAGTGCTAGAGAGCGCACATTGACATCACATGCTGCAATAAATGCATATGCTGCATCTGGTCTGATCTTCTGCGATTTGCTGCTCATCTGTACGCTCCTCCTTTCTTGAAGTTTAAGAAAATACTATCATCAGTTGATTTTAAATTCAATCATCCATTGGTTGATTTTTCCAATCCGCGAAAAAAAGAAAACCTGGAAGATGAAAGCTCAATGAATTAGCTGCATTGGATAATACTAGAGATTGACAAATGGTTTTGTTTTGGTCATTATATATCGATATCAGAGGTGAGATATGTCGAGTGTCAAGGAAATATCTAAACAGGCAATGCAGAGGCTTCCATATTATCTGCAGTTTTTGAAAAGACTGGAAGAAAAAGGCGAGACGGTCGTCTCATCTCCTCTTATTGCAGAGAAGTTTGGTCTGAAGGAAATTCAGGTTCGCAAGGATCTTGCAATAGTCAGCAGCGTAAATGGAAAGCCCAGAATCGGGTTTGAGATTTCAAAGCTTATCGAGGATATGGAGGAAGTTCTGGGGTACAACGAGAAGAACGAGACTGTCCTCATTGGAGTGGGATCACTTGGTACGGCGCTTCTGTCTTATAAAGGCTTCAACTATTATGGCCTGAACATCGTCGCTGCATTTGATTCCAATCCAGACAAGGTCGGCACTACCGTCGGTGGCAAGCCTGTGCTTTCCATTGATGCCTTGTCAGGATTCTGCAAGGAGCACGGAATCCATATCGGAATCATCACTGTCCCTTTAGAGCATGCGCAAAGTGTTGCGGATATTCTCATAAACAGCGATATAAAGGCTATTTGGAACTTTGCCCCGACTTATCTTACCACACCTTCTTCCATTCTGGTTCAGAACGAGAGCATGGCTGCTTCGCTTGCGATTCTTTCCAAGCATCTGAAGGAAAAGCTTCATTGATTCAGTTTCGGATCAATCCTGCGAATCTTATGTAATCTTTTCAATTCCTGTTTGTTATACAGTTGATTGTCCATGCAATTGCGCATGTGATGGTCTACAGCCAGCTTACAAACTGTCGAGCAACGACGAGTTTGGGAGAGGCCGCTTTCCTGGCGGCCTCTTTTCATCCTGATTGCAAAAAATGAGCCAGCCTCCTTCGCTGTTTCCAGAGTTGGAGCCTGGCTCTTGATTATTCGTCCAATACTTGTGCTAGCGAATTGCAAGCTCGGTCTTGAGATCGAAGAACTTGGCCTTTGCCATGTTCGGGATGAGGGAAATTTTTCCATCAACAACTACTGTGACGGAAGGCTCGATCTTTCCAACGAACTGGTTCTTGCCGGTATTGATGAAGACATGAGTCTCTGATCCAAGAGGCTCGACGACGGATACTGTTCCATCGATTGTCTTTCCTGCAACTGGTTTTGCTGAGAATGTGACGTCTTCAGGTCTGATACCCATTGTTACATTCTGTCCTGCATATGGTGCAAGGGCCTTGGAAATTGCTTCTGGGAGCATAATGTCGAAGGAACCTTCATTTACATAAAGACCATCAGCCTTCTTCTCGATCTTCACTTCCATGAAGTTCATTGGAGGTGATCCGATGAAACCTGCGACAAACTTGTTTCTTGGCTCATTGTACAGCTCAAGAGGTGCACCAATCTGCTGGATGACACCAAGCTTCATGACGACGATCTTGTCTGCCATGGTGAGAGCCTCGACCTGGTCATGTGTGACGTAGATCATTGTGGCCTTCAGCTTGTTGTGGAGTCCGGAGATTTCAGCTCTCATCTGAACACGGAGCTTTGCATCAAGGTTGGAAAGAGGTTCGTCGAAAAGGAATACCTTTGGCTTTCTCACAATGGCTCTTCCGACAGCAACACGCTGTCTCTGTCCACCGGAAAGTGCCTTCGGCTTTCTGTCAAGAAGCTCTTCTATATCCAGAATCTTTGCTGCTTCCTTTACACGCTGGTCAATCTCTTCCTTAGGGAACTTTCTGATCTTCAGTCCGAAGGCCATGTTCTCATAGACTGTCATGTGCGGATACAGGGCGTAGTTCTGGAAAACCATCGCGATGTCACGATCCTTAGGTGGAACATCGTTGACAAGCTTTCCATCGATGTAAAGCTCACCACTGCTGATGTCCTCCAAACCTGCGATCATTCTGAGCGTGGTTGATTTTCCACAGCCCGAAGGACCTACCAGTACCACGAACTCACGATCCTTGACATCGATGTTTACCTTATCGACGGCCAGAACGTTTCCTTCGTAGACCTTGCAGACGTTGATTAATTTTACTTCTGCCATAATCCCTCCTCAGGATTTATATTATATGCAATCAGCTTAATCCCTTAGGTAGGCTATGTCAAACATAGATTTGTTTTTTTAACAAAAAATGGATTATATTCCCAATGGAGAGGTCATCAGCCGTCTCTGCCTGGCTATTTTGGTAAAATCATCAATCTTCATGGATTGGAGTTGATGTCCTGTGGTGGAGAACGGGAGGTTCGGCAAGGACGATCTCACCTTCGGCAACTGAGTGCGTGAGCCAGACGTTTCCACCTATCACTGCACGATCACCGATTTTTGTATCTCCACCTAGAAGAGTTGCTCCTGCATAGATTATCACGTTGCTTCCGATGTCGGGATGCCGCTTTATTCCCTTGACCAGAGAACCGTCAGAATTGGAGGCGAAGCTTTTCGCTCCTATTGTGACGTGCTGATAGAGCTTCACATGGTCTCCGATCGTTGTCGTCTC
>JAAYFO010000118.1 GCA_012728215.1 Spirochaetales bacterium
CAGTGGACTATCCAAAACCAAAAAAGATTGTTATTATTGCTTAATAACAAAGCTGATGGATTTCGGAGGTCTGATTTGGAAGACGATAAGGATAAGAAGCCTGAGGAACCGGGGCTGGATGACAAGTTCCTGAAGACACGCAGCATTATGCTGTGTGGAGAGGTGTGTGAGCAGATGTCCGAGAGGATAGCGAAGCAACTTCTGATTCTGGAATCCCAGAGCAGCGAACCTGTGAGAATCTTCATTGATTCGCCTGGCGGTGATGTGAATGCGGGATATGCCATCTTTGACATGATTAGGTTCGTATCTTGCCCAGTGACGATAGTCGGAATGGGACTTGTAGCCAGTGCGGCTGCTCTTATTCTGCTTGCGGTGGACAAGGAACACAGGGTTGGCCTTCCCAACTCCTCATATCTGATTCATCAGCCTTCCAGCCAGATGCGTGGTGTTGCCACTGATATAAACATTCATGCAGAACAGCTTGAGAAGCTTAGAAGAAAGATCAACGAGGAAATTGCTGCACAGACAGGCAAGACTGTAGAACAGGTGGCGATGGATACCGATCGGGATCACTGGCTTTCAAGCGATGAAGCGGTTGAGTACGGGCTGATTTTTAGGACGGTGAAATGCAGGGCTGACCTTTAGTCCTGCTCTATTTCGGGGTGTGGTGTGCCGACTAGATTTTTGAATGATGCCGAGAAGAAATACGGTCAGAAAAGAATGTTCTGGTCGGAGATATTCAACGGTTTCAGCTCAATTTTTCTTGGCGATACGCTTGTTTTTCTGCTTGCTGTCCACTTTCAGGCAGGGAACATTATCCTTGGTTTGATTTCTTCGGGAATATATGTGGCCGGTCTGGCGATGCCTCTGATGATGAAGATGTTCGTCGGACACAATCAGGAGAAATGTCATGCGTTCTGCTGGCAGATGCGTGGTCTTCTGAGCTTGGGATACATTGCACTTTTCTTTCTGACAGGAAAGGCCGCAGTTGCGGTCTTGGTTGCAACTTACACCCTGTTTTGCATTTTTAGGGCATTGGGAGTAGTTTTCAATGACCTGACGTCAAAGAATGTCACAAGTGTCCAGACCAGAGGAGCAGTCCTTTCAAAGATCAACACCGCTTATCAGGGGTCATCGCTTGTTGCAAAGATTCTAAGCACTGTGGTGACAGGCATCAAGGCCATTCCGTCTCTTCTTGGAATGATAGGGCTTCAGGTTTTCGGAATAATCACAAACATCTTCAGTTCGTTGGAATACGGAAGAATTCCTTGCCGAAGGACTGTGGAGCCCAACAAGGTTCCGCTTCTTCAGATGATGAAGGCCAACCTGACTAATCCACTGGTGTCAAAGCAGCTGTGGGTCAAGGCTATCTATCTTTGCGTGCTGATTCTGGTTCAGATGGCAGTCCCCTTCATGAGCAGCACTCTCATGCTGGGCAACAATCTGGTCCTTGGCTATTCTGTCCTCGCCGCTATCGGAATGATGATTGCAAGCATCGTAATGCGTATGTTCTCCGACAAGATCGGTGCAAAGCCACTCATCATGATCAACACGATCATGCTTTCATTCGTTCTTGTGATATGGGCAATTCTTCCGGCCGATGTCCATTTTCTGTTCTTCTTCCTCCTTGGATTTCTTGCGAACTTCTTCATCAACTGCATCAACCTGATGACTTACAAGATGGTTGCTTTGGTGATTCCAGAGGAGAATGCCATAGGCTTCAGCTCGTTTGTAAATTTCCTGATTGCAGTGTGCGCATTGGTATGTGGAGTGGTTGCCGGATATGCGGTGGACCTGGGTGCAGCCCTGGATGGCAGGTTTCAGTATCTTCAGATGAAGATCGGCAACAGCTATTCGCTTTGCTTCCTGCTAGCTCTTGTCCTCTGCATCCTCGGATATGTCATTTCTCTCTCGGTGAAGGAGAAGGGCAGCCTTTCCGCATCGGAGGCTGCCCAGGCTTTGTTCTCAATGCACGGGCTGAGGGCTTTCTCGGTGATTGACCGGATTGAGAAGACTAAGGATCCCACACGAAGGAAAATCCTGCTTCTTGGGCTTGGTTCAAATTTTGCCGGTGTCGCCACAAGTGAGCTGAAATTGAAGCTTGCATCGCCTTTCTCTGCAGACAAGGTGGAAGTGATCCGGGCTCTGGGGGATTGTCCCAGACCTGCTTTGGTAGGGGATCTTGCCAAGATTGCTTTGAATGACGACTCCTATGTTCAGCTTGATGCCATTGGGGCGTTGGGAGGCTATGTGGACAATCCAGTGGCACGCGATGCGCTTGTAGCCTTGCTTGATAGCAGATGGGGTGCATCCAGGTCGATGGCAAGCAAGAGTCTCTCACGTTTTTCAGGTTCGTCCCAGTATCTTTCAAGGGTCAATGCCCTCAGCCTCGCAGCCCGTCACATTGATGAAGAGATCGACTATCTTATTGCCAAGAGAAATATGGACAAGGTAGGGCGTTTCTATGGAGACTTCTTCGTTGCAGTCAAGAACATGCACAGTTCTGCCTACAGACAGACGCGATATGCCCTCATTGCCAGTTTCCTTAAGTTCGGTTCTCCTCGTCTTGCTCATTTCTACGAGTTGATGAACATCGGAACCACTGAGGACTTCCTTGTTGACTTTCTTCCAGAGGCCAGGGATCTGGAAGCCATTGATAATAATTATGATTCCGTATTCTCTGCATTCGGCTCAAATGACAAAGTGTTCATAGTCAGGTTCTGTACCGAGATGATCAGGAAGGCTGATGTGGAATACGACAGCTGTCTGAGCAATCTGAAGATTGGTCTTCTGGAAGCTGAGAAGATGAACATCAATGACTTTGATATTCAGGACATGCTTGCACTGCTTTATTTTGGCTATAGCTTGGGCAAGGTTTCACACCCGTCGGGCAAATAGCTCAGCATCACATCGTTTTCACTTGTTGTTCAATGTGGAGGCGATGGATTAGTTATGAAGAGAGCTTGTTTCTTTTTTGCGGTTGCAGTTGTTTCTTTGCTTTGCTGCTGTGATGGCTTGGTGGATGGGTTTGGCCGGAAGAAAGGTGGCCTGTGCGTTGTTTCCTGGAATGTCCAGAACCTGATGGATGGTGTTGTGGATGGCAATGAGTATGCAGAGTTTCAGGAGGATGGAGCATGGGACGAGCGGTCCTATAGAGCAAGACTGCGGACCTTGGAGAGCGTACTGCTCAAGATGAATCCTGAACCTGATGTCATTCTCCTGCAGGAGATTGAGAGCGATAGTGTGCTTGAGGATCTGTGCAGGATGCATCTTGGGCGCAAGGGCTATCTCTGGTATGGGGCTACCGGTGATATGTCGAATGCGGTGCAGCTTGGGTTCATTTCACGGGTCCCGATATCGCCTGAGGATGTTCGGGTTCTTGGGGTCAAGGGACAACGTCCAGTGATTCAGATTCATCTTTCGACTGATTCCGGAGAAGTGGTTCTATGGTGCATCCATGCAAAGAGCAGAATCGGAGGGGGCAGTGAGACGGAGGACGAGAGACTTCAGACGGCAAAGGTTGTTTCTGATTCGGCTATTTCTGCAGGCGAGCTGTGGCCGGGTGCGGTGATGGTCGTCGCTGGTGATTTCAATGAAGATCTCGATCTTTCAGATGGGATGGGTGTTCAGACAGCCTTGGTCAGGGATGGCGCCGTGCTTGCCAAGAGATATGGTGATTGTGGCTCTCTCGTTGTCACTGGTTTCCGTGGACGGTTCGGATGCTGGTATTCGTTCTGGTATGATGATGGTCTGCTGAAAGATAAGGAAGGATCGTACTGCTATCAGGGCAAGTGGGACAGATTTGATGATGTTCTTTGCTCTGATGAAGGATTTGATGGTTCCGGTCTCGATTTTCTGGATGCCGGGGTGTTCTGTGATGGTATCCTGTGCAAGGGTAATGGAGAACCTAACTCCTATGACTTAAAGTCCAAGTCTGGAGTGTCCGATCACCTTCCTGTATGGCTAAGGCTGCGATGATATTTCAGCATGTCGGCAAGTGAATGTGAGATGCATCGAATTTATTCTCTGCAAAAAGGTAACTGCTTGAAAAAACTAGCTTTATCAATGGATTTCACGAGAGTCTCAGTTGAGTATTTTTGATTTTGACGTTAAAATGTGACATTGTGAGATTTTTTAGGAATTGGAGGTTCCATGTCTGAAAAGAATGAATTAAAATTTTCTGATTCGTTGATGAGCTTCATCAGTGAATGGAAAGAGAAACCGGGGAACTTGATTATGGTTCTCCACAAGGTTCAAGGAGAGCTGGGGTATATCTCGAGGGAAGCCGCCGAAAGAGTGGCAGAACTTCTTGATGTTCCACTTGCAAAGGTTTGGGGAGTAGTGACATTCTATCACTTCTTCAAGCTGACCAAGCCAGGAAAGCATAATATTGCTGTCTGCCTGGGCACTGCATGTTACCTCAAGGGTGGCGACAAGGTGATTGAGGCTGTTGAGCAGAACATCGGAATCGGTGTCGGACAGGTTACTTCGGATGGGAAATTCTCATTGGAATCTGTCAGATGCGTCGGATGCTGTGGTCTCGCTCCTGTGATGACAGTTTCGGGCGAAGTCTTCGGAAAGGTTACCAAGGACATGGTCCCTGGAATCCTGAGCAGGTTCGAATAGGTCTGATAGGGAATAATGCACGTCTTTCTTTGTGATTTTCTACTTGATATTGCCCAGAACTCGTTGGAGGCGGATTCGACAATGGTTCGGATTCTGATCAGCGAGAAGCCTGAATCGATTCTGTTTCGGGTGGAGGACAATGGAAAGGGAATGAGCGAGGAAACTCAGAAGAAGGTTCTCGATCCGTTCTATACGGATGGAGTGAAGCATAAGAAAAGGAAGGTCGGCTTAGGCCTGCCGTTTGTTCTACAGACGAGCAGGGACTTCAGCTTGAATTCTTCCGTGGGTAAAGGGACTGTGGTTCAGTTCGGATTTGATCTGACCGACATAGATGTCCCTCCTCTCGGAAATCTGCCTTCGACGATTCTTGCTGTTTTTACCGGTGCACCGGAAAGCTGCGATGTGGTCGTCACCAGGGAGATTCATTCGGACCATGGAGATTCTTCATACAGGGTTTCGAAGTCCGAACTTCTTGATGCTTTGCAGGAACTCAGGACGGCTGGTTCACAGAACCTGACCAGACAGTATCTGGATGGGTTGGAAGAGGATCTGAAGCCGTATCGTTCGGAGCACGTGTTCAGAATTCCTGAATGATTCAAAGGAGATTATTATGGCAAAGATGACATTGGAAGAGCTGAGAAAGCTCAGAGCACAGAAGCAGGATGACCTGCAGAAGCGTGACATTGCAGGAAAGGACTGCCAGATCATCGTAGGCATGGGAACATGCGGAATCGCTGCTGGCGCAAAGGTTGTCCTGGATGCGTTCCTCAAGGAACTGGACGATGAGAAGATTGAGAACGTCGCCGTCACACAGACCGGATGCATGGGTCTGTGCTACGTAGAGCCCACAATCGAAGTCGTTGTTCCTGGAATGCCGGACACGATTTATGGAAAGGTTGATGCTGACGTCGCACGAAAGATCGTGAAGGAGCATATCGTCGGAAAGAAGCTGGTCACTGACCATATTTACGACAGACCTTCCGTCGACATCATGAAGAACGGGGGTAGGTAATGGCTGTTAGAAACTACATATTGGTCTGCGGAGGAACCGCTTGCGAATCCAGCCGCAGCAAGGAGATACTGAAAGCTCTTCAGGATGAGGCAGTGAAGCAGGGCGTCGCGGATGATATTCAGATTGTCCAGACTGGCTGCTTCGGATTCTGCGAGCAGGGTCCGATTGTAAAGGTCCTTCCTGAAGATTCCTTCTATGTGAAGGTACAGCCTTCGGATGCAGCGGAACTCATTGCAGAGCACGTGATCAAGGGCCGTGAGGTCAAGCGTCTTCTGTATGACAAGGACAAGGCTTCAAAGCATGCTCAGGTCGAGGACATCAAGTTCTACCAGAAACAGTTCAGAATTGTCCTGAGAAACTGCGGTTTCATCGATCCTGAGAACATCAATGAGTATATTGCTCGGGATGGATACTCCGGACTTGAGAGAGCTCTGTTTGAAATGACTCCGGAAGACATCATCAACGAACTGAAGACCGCAGGTCTCAGAGGCCGTGGTGGTGCAGGATTCCCGACTTGGATGAAGTGGAACTTCTCCCGCAATGTTGAATCAGATATCAAGTATGTTGTCTGCAACGCCGATGAAGGCGACCCAGGTGCATACATGGACCGATCGACTTTGGAAGGTGACCCCCACTCGATTCTTGAAGCAATGACCATCTGCGGAAAGTGCATTGGAGCTCATCAGGGTTTCATCTACATTCGTGCAGAGTATCCTCTTGCAATCAGAAGACTCGAAATCGCCATGAAGCAGTCAAGGGAACTTGGCCTTCTTGGAAAGGACATTCTTGGAAGCGGATTTGACTTCGACATCGAGATCAGACTTGGTGCAGGAGCATTCGTATGCGGCGAGGAGACAGCTCTTCTGCAGTCCATCATGGGCCACAGAGGAATGCCGGTTCCACGTCCTCCGTTCCCTGCTGTCAAGGGACTTTGGGAAAAGCCGACTGTAATCAACAACGTCGAGACATGGGCAAACATTCCTGTAATCATGCACAAGGGTGGCGAATGGTTCTCGAAGATCGGTGATGCCGATTCTCACGGAACCAAGGTATTTGCACTTACCGGAAAGATCTGCAACTCTGGTCTGGTCGAAGTTCCAATGGGAACGACCCTCAGAGAGATTGTGTTCGATATCGGTGGTGGAATCGCCAATGGCAAGAAGTTCAAGGCTGTTCAGACTGGCGGACCTTCGGGTGGAGTCATCACTTCAGAGAACCTCGATACACCGATTGACTTCGGTTCACTGATCAAGATTGGTTCAATGATGGGTTCCGGTGGAATGATCGTCATGGATGAAGATGACTGCATGGTCGATGTCGCGAAGTTCTATCTGAATTTCACTGTCGATGAATCCTGCGGAAAGTGCATGCCTTGCCGTATCGGTGGAAAGACAATGCTTGCCATTCTGGACAAGATCACTGCTGGAAACGGAACAATGAAGGATATGGATCTTTTGACCGAGATTGGAGAGACGATGAGAAAATCAGCACTCTGCGCTCTTGGACAGACAAGCCCGAACCCGATCATTTCCACAATGAGATTCTTCAGAGACGAGTATCTTGCTCACATCGTGGACAAGAGATGCCCTGCTGGAAAGTGCAAGAAGCTTGTCACTTATACAATCGATCCGGACAAGTGCAAGGGCTGTACAGCCTGTGCAAGAAGATGTCCTGTAGAGGCGATAAGTGGAAGCATCAAGCAGCCGCATAAGATCGACACCACAAAGTGCATCAAGTGCGGAACTTGTGTCAAGGTATGTAAGTTCGGTGCTATTTCGGTACACTAATAGGAGTAAGCAATGAGTGTAGTTCATGTAAAAATAAATGGAATTCCCGTAGAGGTTGAAGCTGGATCCACAGTTCTTGCCGCTGCAAAGGCCGCTGGGGTGAAAATTCCCACGCTTTGCAATCAGGAAGACCTGAAGCCGACCGCTTCCTGCGGACTTTGCATCGTGAAGATGGAAGGATCTCCAAAGATTCAGAGAGCTTGTGCTTCGCCTGTTCAGGAAGGTGCCAGCTATATCACAGATGACCCTGAGCTGTTCAAGGCAAGAAAGACGGTGATCGAGATGATTCTTTCGACTCATCCGGCAGAATGCCTGACATGCATCAGAAACCAGAACTGCGAGCTTCAGCAGCTTGCCGCTGAGTTCGGCATTCGCGAGCAGCCTTTCACTCCGAGAGTGAGAAGACTTCCCAAGGACGAATCCAGCCCATCAATAATCACTGATCCATCAAAGTGCATCAAGTGCGGACGTTGTGTCGAGGTCTGTCAGGATCTGCAGGGTGTCTATGCTTTGGAGTTCATTGGACGTGGCGATGAAGTTCAGATGGTTCCAGCCTGCGGTTTGAACCTCAGCGAGTCCCCATGTGTCAAGTGCGGCCAGTGTGCCGCGCACTGCCCAGTCGGAGCAATCTACGAACGTGATGATACCGACAAGGTGCGTGATGCGATCTATGATGCAGACAAGATAGTGGTTGCCAACATGGCTCCATCAGTCAGAGTGGCGATTGGAGAAGGTTTCGGCCTTCCTGAAGGCACTGTGACCACTGGAAAGATCTATACTGCTCTCAGACAGATTGGATTTGACAAGGTTTTCGATACCAACTTCGCCGCTGATCTTACAATCATGGAAGAAGGCAATGAGCTTGTTCATCGTCTTACTCATGGTGGAGTTCTTCCACTGATGACCAGCTGCTGTCCTGCTTGGACTGACTATATGGAGAAGTATTATCCGGATATGATTCCTAATTTCTCCACAGCCAAGTCTCCTATGCAGATGCAAGGGGCAGTCACCAAGACATATTGGGCTGAAAAGGCCGGAATCGATCCTTCGAAGATTGTGAATGTTGCAATCATGCCTTGTACTGCCAAGAAGTTTGAGATTGGACGTGATTCCAACATGTCTTCTTCTGGTTTCCAGGATACTGACATCTCAATCACTTCCAGAGAGCTTATAAGAATGATCAAGGCCAAGGGCATTGATTTTGCTCATCTGGAGGAGTCTGATGCTGATTCTCCAATCGGAGAGTACACCGGTGCCGGAACAATCTTCGGAAACACTGGCGGAGTCATGGAAGCCGCTATCAGAACTGCTTACTTTGCTGTCACAGGCAAGGAGCTTGAGGGTGTGGAAGTTGATTCAGTCCGTGGACCTGAAGGGGTGAGAACCGCTGTTGTCGATGTGAATGGTCTGAAGCTTAAGGTTGCAATTGTAAGCGGCCTTGTGAATGCCAAGCAGGTGATGGAGGAAGTGCGCAAGGCTAGAGCAGAAGGTGCAGAACCTCCTTACCACTTCATCGAAGTCATGGCTTGCAAGGGCGGATGCATTTCAGGTGGTGGACAGCCTTATGCCAGCAATGATGCGAACCGTGCTGCAAGGACCGCAGGTCTCTACAGCGATGATGAGCATTGTGCAAAGAGATGTTCTCACCAGAATCCTTCGATCAAGAAGATCTATGATGAGTACCTTGGCGCTCCGCTTTCGGAGAAGGCCGAAGAACTGCTTCATACTACTTATCAGCAAAGACCTCTCTACAAGTAGGTTTCTTCTGATTCCAGTTAAAGAAATGAGGGTGCTTCCTTTTTGGGGCACCCTCTTTTAGGTATGACGGCCTGTCATCAATCTTGGGTTAAAAACCCAATGGGCGTAGTTGCACCGACGAACCGATAGCGCAAGGTGTGGGAGAGAAGAAGCAATAGCAAAATCCGGTGCCTCAAGGGTCAGAATGAATTGAAAAGAAGTTCAAAGAGAATTTTCCGAATCTATTATGCTTTGCAAAGCTTTTTCACTTCTGGCTGAACGTGTATCTTCTCAGTCCCAGAGTGAACGGGTCGAACTTGCAGATGAAGATCAGAAAGCTTGGCCAAAGATTGCACAAGCTCTCTCCCCTGCCGAGCTGGTTGACGTCCATCACGGTTGTTTCGTCATCGAGGACCTTGGGAAAATGCTTGATTGATTCTGCATTGCCGTCCTTCTTAAAACACAGAGCCGTGTGGCTCTTTGCCATAAGGACAGGAATGCTGACTTTTTGCTGAGCAAATGATGGAAAGAGATCCAGTCTTCATGATTGATTCACAAAAACTGTCCTAAACATTTCTTTTCTTTATTATCAGAAGCACAGATGAGCATGC